>DAOPYU010000063.1:0-14594 GCA_035353095.1 Candidatus Sumerlaeota bacterium
TCCATCGGAACCGGATGTCCCTGTTTTGTCATTGCGGAGGCGGGAGTCAACCACAACGGCGAACTCGATAAAGCGCTGGCGCTCGTAGATGCCGCCAAAGAAGCGCGAGCCGACGCGGTCAAGTTCCAGACCTTCTGCGCCGAACGCCTCGTCTGCAAAGACGCCCCCAAGGCGCGTTATCAGATGGAAACGACCGGAGCCGGCGAATCCCAATGCGAAATGCTCAAGCGGCTGCAACTCAGCCCCGACGACCACCGTCGTCTCCTCGAACACTGTCGGGAAATCGGGATTCTCTTTCTTTCCTCCCCCTTCGACGAACAGGACGCCGACTTCCTCGAATCGCTCGGAGTCCCCGCCTACAAGATTCCCTCCGGCGAACTCACCAATCTCCCCTACCTGGCCCACATTGCCCGGAAGGGAAAACCGATGATCGTCTCGACCGGCATGGCGACTCTCGGAGAAGTCGAAACGGCGATTGAAACGATTCTGGCGACGGGCCATTCCGATTTTGCCCTCCTGCACTGTGTGAGCAACTATCCGGCCGTCCCCCAGGACGTTAACCTGCGCGCCATGCTGACGCTCCAGCAGGCCTTTGGCGTCCCGGTCGGATACTCCGACCATGTGCGCTCTAACGAGGTTTCCATCGCCGCCGTCGCACTGGGCGCCTGCATCATCGAAAAACACTTCACCCTCGATCGCGACCTGCCGGGACCGGACCACCGCGCCTCGCTCGAACCGCACGAACTGGTCACGCTCGTCAAAGCCATCCGAAATGTCGAAAAGGCGCTCGGAACCGGTTGCAAGCGCCCCGCCGCCAGTGAGGCCGAAACAGCCAGCGTCGCGCGCAAGAGCCTCATCGCGGCCTGCGATATCCCCGCCGGGGCGCCCATCACAGAGGCCATGTTGACTGTCAGACGCCCGGGAACCGGCCTCCCTCCCGTCATGCGGCCCTACATCATTGGACGGCGCCTCCGAACTGATTTTCCGGGAGGCCTCCTGCTCCGCGGTTCCCTGGTTAAATTAGAGGATCTGGCATGAGAACCATCGGGGTGGTAACCAGTTCCCGGGCCGACTACGGCATCTATCAGCCAGTCCTGCGTGCGCTTCAGGCCGAACCGGAGATCCGGTTGCGCCTCTTCGTGACCGGCATGCACCTTTCGCCGGATTTCGGACTGACCATCCGCGCCATTGAGGCGGACGGCTATGAAATCGCCGAACGGGTCGAGATGCTTCTTTCTTCCGACTCGCCCGAAGGAATCGCCAAAAGTATGGGACTCGGTACGTTGGGGTTTTCGCAGGCCTATGCGCGCTCGCGTCCGGATCTCCTCGTGGTCCTCGGCGACCGGTTCGAAATGCACGCCGCCGCCCTGGCCGCGCTCCCGTTCAAAATTCCCATGGCCCACCTCCACGGCGGAGAAGTCACCTCCGGCGCCATTGACGATCCCCTGCGCCACTCGATGACCAAGCTCAGCCACCTGCATTTCGTCTCCACACCGGAATATGCGCGCCGCGTGGAACAACTCGGCGAAGAGCCGTGGCGTATCACGATCGCGGGAGCGCCCGCGCTCGACCACCTCCACACGCTGAACGACCTCTCCCCCGCCGAACTGGAAACGCGGTTCGGGTTTCGGCTCACGCCGCCTCCGCTGGTCGTGACCTTCCACCCGCCTACCCTTTCCTATGAGCAGACGGCCTCCTTCGCGGAAGAACTTCTGGCGGCGCTCGACTCCTGCGGCCATCCGGTCATTTTCACCCAGACCAACGCCGACACGGGGGGGCGCATCATCACCTCACGCATCGAACAATACGCTCAGAAAAGGACCGATGTCTGGCGCGTGGAAAACATGGGGATGCAGGCCTATTTTTCCCTGCTTCGACACGCGCTGGCCATGGTGGGGAACTCCTCGAGCGGCCTCCTCGAAGCGCCCTCGTTCCAACTCCCGGTCGTCAATATCGGGGACCGGCAGGAAGGCCGAGTCCGCGCCCGCAACGTCCTCGATGTCCCATGCGAACGATCGGCCATTGCCCAAGCGCTCGCGCAGGCCACTTCCCCCGAATTCCATCAGAGCCTCAACGGCCTCGAGAATCCCTACGGGGACGGCCATGCCGCCAGCCGAATCGTTGAACGCCTGAAAAACGTCGCGCTCGACGATCGCCTGATCCGGAAACGGTTCTTCGACTGGCCTGCCGGTTCCAGCCAGAACGAAAACAGCCAGAGTGGGGAGTCCCATGCCGGATAGTCCCTCATCTTCCTATCGCTTCGCGGTTGTTCTGGGAGGGGGCGGGCATGCCGCCGTCCTGATCGAAGCCCTGCGCGTGGCCGGGCTGGACATAGCCCGGGCCGTCCTCGACCTCGATTCCCGCCTCTGGGGAACGGATATTCTGGGAGTCCCCATTCTCGGAGACGAACGGCAATTGCCCCGCCTTATCCACGAGGGAGCGGACTGTTTTGTCACCGGGGTCGGGTCCACCGGGAACAATGCCCCCCGCCGCCGAGTCTTCGCCTCCGGCCTTGAACACGGGCTTCCCCCCTTGACGATTCTTCATCCCACGGCTTATATTGCTCCATCCGCGCAGCTCGGCGCGGGGTGTCAGATCCTGCCGTGTGCCGTCGTCCACACGCGCGCCCGGCTCGGGGTCAATGTGCTGGTCAATACGGGCGCCATCGTCGAGCATGACTGTGGGGTGGGCGATCACGTCCACATCGCCACGGGCGCGCAACTGGCGGGCGGAGTAATCGTTGGAGAAGCCGCCCATATCGGCGCAGGCGCAACCATACGCCAGGGTATCCGGATCGGCGCTGGCGCAATTGTCGGCGCAGGCGCCGTGGTCGTTCGCGACGTCCCGGACGGCTGGGTGGTGGCGGGAGTCCCCGCCCGTGAGTTGAAAAGGAACCCTGCATGACAAAGAATCTCGAACTTTTCCTGATCGGACCGGAAACCCCGATCAGTCAGGCTATCGAAAAAATAGACCGCAATTCCAAAGGGATCGCCCTCGTCACCGATCCTGAGCGCCATCTGATCGGAACGATCACGGACGGCGACATCCGCCGGATCATTCTGGCCGGAATCGCCCTCGACAATCCCGTCAGCCTGATTCTGGAGCGCAAAAGCAACCGGACCCCTCTTTCGGCCCCGCAGGGAACCAGCGCCGGCGAACTCCTGAAAATCATGCAGCAACACATCATCCACCAGTTACCCCTCCTCGACGAACAGCAACGGGTAGTGGATCTCGTCACCCTGAATGAATTGATGCCCGAACAGGTCCTCCCCATTCAGGCGGTCGTGATGGCTGGCGGATTCGGAAAACGTCTCTACCCCCTCACCGACGAAACCCCCAAGCCGATGCTCCCGGTCGGCGACCGTCCCCTGATGGAACACATCATTGACCAGCTGCGCGACGCAGGGATTGAAAAGGTCAACGTCACCACCCACTTCATGCCCGAGAAAATCAAGAAACACTTCGGCAATGGACGGGGATTCGGCGTCAACATTGAATATGTTTCGGAAGACCGTCCCCTGGGAACAGCCGGCGCCCTGGGACTCATGGAGAAACCCGACCAGCCCATGTTGGTCATCAATGGCGACATCCTCACCCGGGTGGACTTTCGCAGCATGCTCGATTTCCACCGCGAGCACCAGGCCGACCTCACCGTCGCCGTCCGACGCTACGACCTCCAGATCCCCTATGGGGTCATCGAGACCGAAGGGGTCCAAATCACCCAGGTGCGCGAAAAACCCCTCTACACTTTCTTCGTCAATGCCGGGATTTATCTCCTCGAGCCCAATGTCCACCAGTTCATCCCGAACAACGAACGATTTGACATGACCGACCTGATTGATCGTCTGATCGCCGAAGGCCGTACGGTCATCAGCTTTCCAATTCGGGAATACTGGCTCGACATCGGACAACCCGACGACTACAAACAAGCCCAGGAAGACCTGCAGAATGGGAGAGTCCACAATTGAACTGGTCCGGTAAAAAAGTCCTCGTAACCGGCGCGGGCGGTTTCATCGCCAGCCACCTCACGGAACGTCTGACCGAAGAAGGCGCCACGGTCCGTGCGCTGGTCCATTACAACGCTCTGGGCAGCTGGGGCTGGCTCGATTCCTCCCCGTACCGAAACAATCTCGACGTGCTGGCCGGAGATATCTGCGACCGCGACAGCGTGCGTCAGGCCATGCGGGACGTCGAGTACGTTTTCCACCTGGCCGCTCTCATCGCGATTCCCTATTCCTACAGCGCTCCGCAGTCCTACATCCGGACCAACGTCGAAGGGACCCTGAATATCCTTCAAAATGCCCGCGACCTCGGCGTCACCCGGGTCATGCATACTTCGACCAGCGAAGTCTATGGCACCGCCCTCCGCGTTCCGATTGACGAAGACCACCCCCTCCAGGGGCAGTCCCCCTATTCCGCCAGCAAAATCGGCGCGGACAAAATGGCCGAAGCCTTCTACCGTTCGTTCGAGGTGCCGGTCGTAACCGTGCGCCCCTTCAACACCTTCGGTCCCCGACAGTCGGCCCGCGCCGTCATCCCCACGATCATCAGCCAGTGCCTCTCGGGCGCTCAGACCATCCGCCTGGGCAGCCTTTCGCCCCTGCGCGACATGAACTTCGTCACCAATACGGTCAACGGTTTCCTGGCCGCCGCCGTCGCACCCGAAGCGCTGGGCAAGACTTTCAACCTCGGGTCCGGACGGGAAATTTCAGTGGGCGATCTGGCGCAACTGATCATCCAACTCACCGGCAGCCAGGCCCGGATCGAATGCGACGAACAGCGAATCCGGCCCGAACAGAGCGAAGTGAACCGCCTCCTGGCCGACAACACCCGCGCGCGTCAGGTCCTCGGCTGGGAACCCGCTGTTTCCCTCGAGGAAGGCCTCGAACACACCATCGCCTGGATGCGCGACAACCTGGAGAGGTACCGTCCCCATGTCTATAACGTATGAACCCGGCGCTCCCGCGGAGAACGGCTCGATTCCACTCTGTGTCCCCGAAATCCGGGGAAACGAGTGGAAGTATGTCAAGGATTGCCTCGATACCGGCTGGGTCTCCTCCGTCGGCACCTATGTTTCCCGATTTGAAACCCGCATGGCGGAACTGGTCGGAGTCCGCCACGCCGTCGCCACCGTCAACGGCACCGCCGCCCTCCACATCGCGCTTCTGGTCGCGGGAATCCAGCCCGACGACGAAGCGCTCGTTTCCACCCTCACATTCATCGCGCCAGTCAATGCGATCCGGTACGCGGGCGCCTGGCCCGTTTTCATGGACGCGGAACCCACCTACTGGCAGATGGACCCGAACAAGGTCGTCGAATTCCTCGAACAGGACTGCGAGTGGGACGGCGCCACGCTTCGCAACCGCGCCACCGGACGGCGGGTCCGGGCCATCATTCCCGTGCACATCCTGGGGCATCCGGTGGATCTCGACCCCATTCTTGATATTGCGGACCGTTACCATCTCGCCGTCATCGAAGACGCCACCGAAAGCCTCGGAACCCTCTACAAGGGCCGCATGACCGGCAGTCTGGGCAGCGTGGCCTGTTTCAGTTTCAACGGCAACAAACTTATCACAACGGGCGGAGGGGGAATGCTCGTCACCGACAACCCCGAGTGGGCCGAGAAAGCCCGCTACCTGACCACCCAGGCCAAGGACGACCCCCTCGAATACCGGCACCGCGAAATCGGATACAACTACCGACTGACCAACATGCAGGCGGCCATGGGATGCGCCCAACTCGAACAGGTGGCCGACTACATCGCCGCCAAGCGCCGCATCGCCCATCGGTATAGTGAAGCGCTCCAGGCTGTCCCCGGAATTACCCCAATGCCCGAAGCCCCCTGGGCCACCAGCTCCTTCTGGCTTTACACCATCCTGGTGGACGAGACGCTCTATGGTCGCGACAGCCGCTCTCTCCTGCGTGCCCTGGCCGAAGCCAGAATCCAGACGCGTCCCCTCTGGCAACCCATGCACCAGTCCGAGGCGCACGCCCAGAGCCAGACCCGAACCTGTACCACCGCCGACCGACTCGTGCGCCAGGGCCTCAGCCTCCCCTGTTCCGTCGGTCTGACCGACGAACAACAGGAAACGGTCATCCGCCAGATCCACCAACTGGCCGTCAGAAAACCGGTATGAATGCGCAAGGAACCTCCCATGGGAAAATACCGGTATGTCCTCATCACCCCCGCCCGGAATGAAGAACAGTACATCGAAACCACGCTGAAAGCCGTCGTCCAACAGGAACAGCAACCCGAAAAATGGGTGATCGTCAGCGATGGTTCGACCGATCGAACGGACAAAATCGTCCAGGGGTATGCGGAAAAGTACCCGTTCATCCACCTTCTCAGACGCGAACCGGATTCCAGCCGGGACTTCGGATCGAAAGTGTTCGCGATTCGGGCTGGCGTGTCACTTCTGGCCGATGTCGAATACGATTTCATCGGTAACCTGGATGCCGACATATCGTTTCAACCGGACTACTTTCTTCGCATCCTCGAACGTTTCGACCAGATCCCCCAACTGGGTCTGGCCGGAGGGGATATCTGCGAATTGAATCAGGGAGAATGGGAAGCGCGGAATCAGGGAAAATGGGATCCCCGGAAAATCGGTTATGACTGGGAGGTGGCCGGTGCGGTCCAACTTTTCCGCCATGAGGTGTTTGAAAGTATTGGGGGATACCTCCCTTTGTCGTATGGAGGCGAGGATACGATTGCGGGCGTCATGGTCCGCATGAAAGGATGGGAGACTCGAACATTCAGCGATATCCGGGTCTGCCACCACAGGACTATGGGAACTCTTGAAGTCCATTCTCAGAAAGCGGACTTCCGGCGGGGTATCATGGAATATGCCAACGGCTACCACCCGCTCTTTCAAGCGGCCCGGCTCATTTCCGGAATGCGATTCTCGCCCCGGGCCCACCTCTCGCGAACGGCCGGGTATCTGTACGCGATGCTGAAAAGAGTTGAACGCGTTGTGCCCCCAGATGTGGTGAAATACATGTACCAGGAACACATGCAGAGGTTGGGGAACTCTTTGCCGTGGAGAAAGAAATGAACAGCACTCTCCCCCCGCCCCATGACCCGCCTCTGGTTTCGATCATCATCCCCGCGTACAACAGCGCAGCCTTCATCACCCGGGCCATCCAGTCGGCCCTGGATCAGGACTATCCCAATAAAGAGATCGTCGTGGTCAACGACGGTTCGACCGACAACACGCAACAGGTACTGGACGCATTCGGCTCGAAGATTCGGGTATTCAACCAGTCCAACGCCGGAGCCGCCGCAGCCCGCAATACCGGTATCGAACAAAGCCAGGGCGACTTCATCGCCTTTCTCGACTCGGACGACGAGTGGCTCCCCGGACGCCTTTCAAAGTGTGTCCAGCCGATGCTCGACTTTCCCGACGTCGGCCTGACCTTTTGTCATTCAATCCGGAGATTTCCAGATGGGCATGAGGATATTCGGGGACAGGCGTTCGACCGAATCCGAATTTACCCCCGCCTGATCTGGCCCTCGTATTACCAGTGTACTCCGGCCTCCACCGTCCGGCGGTCTGTTCTGGACAAGACGGGCCTCTTCAATCCCGCTCTCCCTTCGCGCGAAGATCAGGATCTCTGGATTCGCATCGAAGAACACGCCCGCGTACTCGAGGTGCCGGAACCCCTCGTGGTCGTCCACGTCCGAGCCACCAGTCTCTCCAAAACTCTGGGAACAGACGAGGTCGAGGAGGCTTACTTCTCAATTCTGGAACAGGCCTTCGTCCGGACCCCCGACCGTTACGAACCCCACCGCCGGACCATCTACGCCGACGCCTGGTGGCACTGGGGACTCATTGCCCTGTTGCACCGCAATCCGTCACAGGCGCGTCAATGCTTCCTGCGTTCCCTCCGCCAGCGTTTCTCCCTGCGGGTCCTCGCGCTCTTCGCCAGTACCCTCCTGCCCGCTTCGTTCATTCAGAACATCCGGACAAAATGGCGCCAGAATTTCAGATCCGACTCAATCGAACAAACAAGACGCCCGGCGGAGGCAATTCGCAGGGCAGACTCACCGGCGTGCCCGCCGGGAAACGCTTTTCCTCCACACACTCCAGAGTGCGCGCTCCATCCAGTACCAGAATCCGGCACAGCGTCTCCCCCTGCCACGGCAACCGCTCCAGCACCAGATCGAAACGAGGATCGCACCCACGATAACGGCTGACCAGAACCGTTCCCGCGTCGTGTTCCCGATTCAACCCCGCCCCCACAACCGACACCCCCGGCTGACTGGCGGACGTCCGCACACGCATGGGCGTTTCGAGCAAACCGGAAAAAGCCTTGAACGCATAGAAGGTCTTCTTCGGCGCTCCATAACGGTCGAAAAGACCGAACTGATTGGTATCCCCACTGTAAAAATTCGACAAGGTCACCGGACTCTCCTGCAGGTCGAGCAGGACATAAGCCACAAACGCGGCGCCGGCGGCGCTTCCCTGCTCCTCGTACCACTGCCGCCGCCGGTCCCCCTCGCCCACGCTCAACATCGGGCCCCAATCGTTCCCCGGCAGGTAATTCCATTCGTTCAGATGGATCTCGGTATTCCGAAAGCCCTTTTCATCCAACCAGGCGCGAATCGCACGGGCCTTGCGCGCATAGAGCGAGGGATCATCCGTGTAGGTGTGCCAGGAGAAAAAATCCAGTGAGACTTTCTCCTCCCGGCACATCCGGAGAAATCCCTCCAGAAACGGCGTGGCCTCCAGACGGTCCCCAACCACTTCACCCGTCGCCCCCACCGAAGGTCCTCCGACCTTCAAATCCGGGAATCGCGCCTTGATGGCCCTGGCCGCGGTCGCATACAACCGGTAATAATCCGCGTCGCTCCCACTCCACATGGCCGGACGATTCTCCGGCTCGTTCCAGATTTCCCAATACCGGATGCCGTAGCGAAACCCCTCAGCCCACCCTTCGTTGTAGTGCCGGATAATACCCACACACGCCCCGGCCCATTTGGCGTAATCCATTGGCGGGTGGACATAGTACCTCCTCCGGGAGTGTTCAATACTTTCCCCCAGCCGGTACACCACTCCCGCGCCGGTACTCCGAATTGCAGCCAAATAATCATCCGTCCGCACAAACTGGTAGCTCGCGGGCGACTCGGGATCGGCCAGACTGTCCGGGAAAATGGCGTGCAGATCCACCAGATCCGGTCGCGGGAATTCACAGTCGTGCAGACGCGTCAACGGGATCTTCACCTCGCGCCAGCGAGCCGTGAGATCCACCGTTTCCCCCGTGGTCAAGACCCCGCCGTTCACCCCGTGCAGGGACCGGATTTCCCCGCCCGTTTCCGCACCGAAATCTACACGCAATTCTTCAGCCCATGCCATGAGGTCTGGGCCGCAATACGCAGCCCAAACCCCAGAACACAATCCAAGAAGGCATAAAAACCGGCGCACGTGTTTACCACCGGCGCACCCGCCGAACCGTTTCATCTCAATAACTCAGGCCATACCCGACCTTGAACAGCGGATCGTAGTTGGCATCGCCGACATTGATCGGAATCTGTTTCATATCACGCGGCCACGAGACCGAAAGTTTGCCGGTGGGCTTGAAATCGCCCAACAACACATCCACCACCCCCTGGCCCTCGGTTCCCGGCAGCCACGCGGCCACCACGGCGTCGGCCTGATCCAGAATTCCCTCGAGCATCACCGGACGACCACTCAGCAACACCACAACGAGCGGAATCCCCGCCTTTTTCATGTTGGCCAGTGTCTCAAGGCTTTCCTTGTCGAGAGTCAGATTTTCCCGATCTCCCATGAACTCCGCGTACGGTTTCTCGCCGATCACCACAACGCCCACACTGGCGCCCTGAGCCTCCGTCCCATCCGCGGTAAAGGTCACCTTGGTTTCCTTCGGAACGGAGTGCCGGAAGGCATCCAGAATCGTCGTGCCGCCGGGCAGCTGATCCACCAGTTCCCCCTGCCAGCTGATCGTCCAGCCCCCGCACTGTATCCCCAGGTTGTTCGCGCCGATCCCGGCCACATGGATACGGGAGATCTTCCGGTCCAGAGGCAACACCTTCTTATCGTTCTTCAACAGCACGAGTGACTCGCGCACGGCCTGACGCGCCACCTCGCGGTGTCCGGCGGAACCGAACGTGTCCCACAGCTTGCGATCGGTCAACGGCGAGCGGTCCTTGTCCATCAACCCCATGGCGAACTTCACACGCAGAATGCGCGTCACTGCGTCATCAATGCGCGCCATCGGGATTTTGCCTTCCTCGACCAGTTCCTTGAGGTCCTTGCAAAACTCGCGGTACTGGTTGGTCAGCATCACCATGTCCATCCCCGCGTTGATCGAAATCTCGATACACTTCTTGTAGTCAGGGGTAATCTGGTCAATGGCGTTGTAGTCGGAGATCAGGAACCCTTCGAACCCGAGTTCCTTCTTGAGCAGATCGGTGAGCAGTTCCTTGCTCGCCGAGCATTTCACCCCATTCCAGCTGCTGTAGGACGGCATGATCGTGGCGACCCCGGCCTTGACCGCCGTCAGGTACCCCTGCAGGTGAATCTTGCGCAACGTCGCCTCGTCACACTGCGTGTCGCCCTGGTCGAGTTTCCGTCCATCGGCCCCTTTGGCCGATCCGTAGGTGGTTCCTCCGTCCCCCAGAAAGTGCTTGGCGCAGGCCACCACGGACAGCGGATCGGCCAGATTCGCCCCCTGAACCCCCTTGACCGCCGCCTCGCCCAGAACCTTGACGATCTCCGGGTCTTCCGAGTACCCCTCATAGGTCCGCCCCCACCGTTCATCGCGGGGAACCGCCACACACGGCCCGAACGCCCAGTTGATCCCCGTGGCGCGCACTTCCTCCGCCGTCACCCGACCGATCTTCTCGATCAGTTCCGCATTGCGGGTACACCCCAGACCGATGTTGTGGGGGAAGACCACGGCGCCATACACATTGTTGTGCCCATGCACGGCATCCACCCCATAAATCAGGGGGATCGCCAGACGCGTCTTCAGGGCGTGTTTCTGATACTCGTCAATCAGGTCGCTCCAGGCGTTCAGACTGTTGCCCGCCTTGGGGTCCGAGTTTCCCCCGCTCAGGAGGGAACCCAGGAAGTACTTCTCGATGTCGGCCGGGTCCTTCAGTTCGGACTGATCCGGCTGGCACATCTGGCCCACTTTTTCCTCCAGCGTCATCTTCGCCAGCAGTTCCTTCGCCTGCGGGTCAAACGACGAGAGCGGCTTGGGGGCCGCCTGCGGAGGCTTGGCCCAGACCGCCCCCCCCATCAGAAAGCCCACAAATAACGCCAGAAATAACACGCGGTACTGTTTCGAAAACACCCATTCCTTCCCCATGACACATCCTCCCACACCCCGAATCTGATCTGGAGCCTCAAACAAGACTCATGCCCCCCGGCAAAACAACCTGTATCCAGATACTCCAAAGGGGAATGGGTCGGTCACTCCGTCCCATTCCCCTCTCTCTTTCGAATCCAGCATCAACCCTTCAGATGCGGGAACTCCGTGATGCGGATGTTCGTACACCCGTACGGAATCAGCGTGATCTCCTCCACCGGTTCGCCCGACTCGCGCAGTCTCGGCTCGATTTCACCGGCCCAGTTGTGTTCGAGTTTCCAACCCGGCACCTTGCGCCCCTTCATCTTCGCCACCACCCCGGCGCCTTCCGGCGAGAACGGTTTGTCCCCGATCGGCTTTTCCTCGAAGGTGATGCCGGTCTCGGGCTTCGTCTCATCCACGAGCAACCCGTAATTCCACGGCGTTGTGGGCCGGACCTCGAAATCCCCGTGCGGCAGTTCGCGGAACGGTTTGTCGGCGTTGATCCGCTTCCACTCTTCCCCGATCTTGAGCGAATAGACCAGCGGTCCACAATCAATCGAAATGGCTTCGCTGTAACGGCGCGTCACCTTCGGCTTCATCGGGAACCGCAGCGTCACCACCACCGAATCCTTCCACTCGCGTTCGATCGTATGGAACGTGCCCGGCTTGAGTTTTTCCTCCGCGCCACCGGCCACCGAAACCACCGCGCCGTCACTCCACGCGGGCACCCGCAACATGAGCGGGAAACGCGCCGGCTTGTCCGCCGTCACGGTGATCTTGACACTGTCGCGGAAGGGATAATCCGTCTCCGACACCACCCGTACCGGGGTCCCCTTCACTTCGAATCTGGCCGCGCTGGGCGCATAGGCGATGGCCGCGATCCCCTCGTCCTTCGTCCGCATCCAGAGGTGGGCCACAAACTTCGGCCACCCCTGATGCAGGTTCGAGGTACAACAGCCGAAATTCGGCTCCAGACCATACAGATTCGAGTCCGGGCCATTGGTCCCCCACATGAAGTCCGGATTGACCGTACACTGGACCTGGTTCGTCTGCTGGAGGTACTGGTGCGCCCACATGTCGGGCGAGAAAGTCGCCGGCAGGGCATTGAAGGTGATCCGCTCCAACCGATCGCCATAAGACGCCTCGCCGGTTACGGCAATGATCTGTTCGAGCGAATACATGGCCTCGACCACCGCGCACAATTCCGTTCCCTGAAGGGGGTTCTTGCCCGACAGACATTCGTCCCCCGTGAACATCCCCGTCGCCTGTCCGTGATAGCGATCGAGGACCTCGATCATTTTGGCCGGGAAAGCCCGTTCGGCCTCGTCCTTGGTGAGCCGCCACGACAGCGCATACGCCTTGAGCGACATCGCCACATTGACCACATGCCGGTCGAACCGCCACTGCCCGCGCCGCGGCGTGGGCTGCGTGACGTCTTCCCCACAGAAGAACGTCTTGTAGTCGAACCCCTGTTCGTGCAGTTTTCGGGCCAAGTCGAGCAACCACGCCTCGCCCGTCTTTTCGTAGGTGTAATAGACAGAGATCAGCCCCTCGTACCAGCGGAACTGTCCCCAGTCATACAGCGGTTTGCGGTCGAGGGTGGCGAGCATCGCCTTCTGGTTCTTCATCACCGCCTTCAGAACCGACTCATCCCCCGTCGCCTCGTGGTATTGCAGCAACGCCTTGTTGGCCAGCAGGATGGACCAGATGTCATAGGCCTTGGCCCCCGCATCCGCGGGATAGGGCGCATACCACCCGTCCTCACGCTGACTGGCCACAATATGCTCGACGTAACGCTTGATCCGCCCCTTCAGAGCCGCGTCATCCAGCACCCACGCCAGGGGGATTGCCCCATCGAGCCAGTAGGGCGCGCGTTCCCACCCCTCAGACTTTCCCCCGAACCACTGGCTCTGGGCCACATCGGGCCAGAACTCGTCCAGATGGCCGCTCAACCCGTCCGCCTGAATCCGCAACTGACGTTTGAGCCACCCCTCCGGGGTCACCGTTCCCAGCGGAAGAGGCCGGAAAACCGGATCGGCCAGAGCGCCCTTGATGGGGGCGGCGCCAGCGGAAGATGAAGCGGGCGCCGGAGTTTGAGCGGCCACCCGGCTCAGGGGCGCTACCGCCGCCGCGACCGCGGCGCCACCGGCAATATGGCCCAGAAATTTACGACGATTGAGATGCGACATACTCATAGATTCCTTTCGATTATGTTTTATTTACTCGACTCCAGATGAACACTCTTTGAAGAACGGATCATTTTTCACTTTAGACCAAGGATGATTCCTGATGACTGCGGTTATATATACCTCTGTTGTGCCATCGTCATGGGAATCGGTTAGTCGCGCCAAATCATAGATGGCTATACCATCATCGTCATCGAGATTTTCAGAAAGGGACTTCATCACTAAATAGAGTTCCTTCTTGTCAGCGGAAGACATTGAGTTAAATCTACTATCAACTGGAATTGATAGTTCCGGCATTCGTTTGATCAATGAAATATTTTGAGATAATAATTTCTTTAAGTCGTTTGTTTGTAGTGAACTAACCCCATTTTCCCCATAATCCAGAATGGCCACAATTCCAGAATCCGGAGGTTCTGCAACAGCGTATGCAAGAATAGATCTGTAAGAGAGAGCCTCGCCAAAAAAATCAGATTGCCCATTCATTTCTGGGTGGAGTTGTTTCCGAATCTTTATCTGTGACTCGGTCGCCCAGTGTTTATCATATAAGAGAAAGTCTATATTCTCTGGAGGTTTTCCCTCCTTCTTCCCAAAAAATCCTATTATTGAAACCATCTTATCTTTCTCCAAGTTCCAAACCAATTTTCTGTCACGACTACGGCGAGACTGCATAGTCGTTATCAATACAACGATCAATAACAGCCCGACAGAATATAGCAAGATCTTGAAGTACCTATGCATCGAGTAGAGATCTTTCTTCCCCAACGGGTCCCTCGCCAAAGGTCGGTAGTAGTACAACGTCCCTGATCCTTCAGGTTTCTGTCGCCCCTCCGGGGCTTGATCTTATTTTTGCAATCTCTTCCGGGGATTCCCTTCGGGGTCACCCCCGGCTGGCTTGCAAGCCTGCGAAGCACCTGACCATCGCCCCCTCCGGGGGCTAAAAACCTCCATAATCCGATCACCTCAATCTTGCAAGCGCGAATCTGAAGAATCAAAATCTCACCCGAAAGCGCTTCAGATGCCCCCCCAGATCCCCTTTCCCCCAGGCGAATCTCCCCCCAGCCCCCAAAACATCCGACTCATCCATTCTCCCTT
>DAOPYU010000064.1:0-14540 GCA_035353095.1 Candidatus Sumerlaeota bacterium
ATGCCAACCAGTCAACAGATCATGGAAGAAGCCCGTACACTGATTCCCGGTGGGGTCAACTCCCCCGTGCGCGCGTTTGCCGCGGTGGGGGGGACCCCCGTGGTCATCGAGAGCGCGTCGGGCGCCCGCATCCGCGATGTCGAGGGACGCGAATACATTGACTATGTCGGGTCGTGGGGCCCGATGATCGTCGGCCACACTCACCCGCGCGTGGTCGAGGCGCTCCAGAAGGCCTGTGCGCGGGGCGCCAGTTTTGGCGCTCCCACGGTACTCGAGAACCAGCTGGCGCGCCTGATCGTCGAGATTGTCCCCTCGATCGAGAAAGTCCGCATGGTCAATTCCGGCACCGAAGCGACCCTCAGCGCCGTGCGCGTGGCGCGCGGGTTCACGGGACGCAACAAGATTGTCAAGTTCGAGGGGTGTTATCATGGCCACTCGGACAGTTTTCTGATCGCCGCCGGTTCCGGAGCGGCGACGCTCGGGGTGCCCAACAGCCCCGGTGTGACGCCCGGCGCTGCCGTTGATACGCTGCTGGCGTCCTACAACGACCTGGAATCGGTCGCGGTTCGCATCCGGCGTTATCCGGGTGAGATTGCGGCGGTCATTGTCGAGCCGGTCGCAGGCAACATGGGTGTGGTCCCGCCCGAACCGGGCTTCCTGGAGGGTTTGCGCGAAATCTGTACCCGCGAGGGGATCGTTCTGATTTTCGACGAAGTGATGACCGGGTTCCGGGTGGCGCTGGGGGGGGCTCAGGAACTCTATGGGGTGAGGCCGGATATGACCACTCTGGGTAAGATCATCGGGGGCGGCCTGCCCGTGGGGGCCTATGGCGGTCGCGCGGACATCATGGCGAAGGTGGCCCCCGAGGGACCGGTTTATCAGGCGGGGACCCTGTCGGGCAATCCGCTGGCCATGACCGCGGGAATTGAAACCCTGAAACTGTTGCGCGAGCCGGGATTCTATGAGGCCCTCGAGGCACATTCGGCCCGTCTGGAAGCCGGAACCCGGCAGAACCTGAAAGACCTGGGACTGGACCTGTACACCACGCGGGTGGGGTCCATGTCGTGCCTTTTCTTTACCCCCGAGCGCGTAACTTCCTGGAAAACGGCCGCCGGGTGCAATACGAAGGCCTATGCGGTCTACTTCCACGCCATGTTGGACCGGGGCGTGTATCTGGCGCCGGCGCAGTTCGAGGCGGCCTTTGTTTCGGCGGCCCACACGGACGCCGATGTGGACGCAACGCTGGCCGCGCAGCGTGAAGCTTTGATTGCGGCAAAAGCCGTTCTGTAAGAGGAAATCAGGAAGAGGCTGTTCATGCTGTCCCTCGACGATCTCGATCGCCGCATTCTGGATGCCGTTCAGACGGCCTTCCCCTTGGATGAGCGTCCCTTTCGGGTCCTGGCGGAACGGTTGCAATTGTCGGAAGAGGCGCTTCTGACGCGCCTGCGCGCCCTGAAAGAATCGGGGCTCATCCGTCAGCTCAGCGCAATCTTCGATTCGGCTGCCTTGGGGTATCAGAGCACTCTGCTGGCGTTCGAATTGCCGCCCGAGGCTCTGGAATCGGCGGCGGCGCGCATCAACAGCCACCCGGGCGTGAGTCACAACTACGAACGCGAACACCGGTTCAATCTCTGGAGCACCCTCACCGTGCCGCCCGAAGCGGATCTGCGCGCGCATGCCCGGGCGCTGGCTCGTCTGGCCGGGGCGCGTACCTGGCTTTTTCTTCCGGCATTTCGGGTTTTCAAGATTGGCGTGTGGTTCTCGATGGGGGAACCGGAAGGTGAGTTTCTGGAAGCGGAGCGTCCGGGATCGGAGACCGATTCCGGTCTCTCCAACCCGGTTCATGAAGCGGTAGTGCCTCTGAGTGACCTCGAACAGGCTGCGGTTCGCGCCCTTCAGACGGATCTACCTCTGGAAGCGGAGCCCTTTTCGACGCTGGCTGCGACTCAGGGGCTGACTTCCGTTCAGTTGTTGAATCTGGCGCGGCAGTTCCTCGAACGGGGGGCCATGCGCCGCTTTGCCGCGATTCTGCGCCACCGCCAAGCGGGCTATACCGCCAACATCATGAGCGCCTGGAACGTTCCGCCCGAACAGGCCGAAACGGCGGGTCGGAACATGGCCGCCGTGCCTCAGGTCTCCCACTGTTACCAGCGTCCCACGTATCCGCCGGACTGGCCTTACTCGCATTACGCCATGATCCACGGACGCGATGAGGCGGAAACGCTTCAGGCGGTCGAGGCCATTCGAGCCGCCACCGGTCTTGAAGATTATGCCCTACTCCATTCCCGGCGCGAGTTCAAGAAGGTGCGGGTTCAGTACTGCGCGCCCGATATCGAGGACTGGACGCGCGAACATGTGGCGGAACTCCATGCGTAAGCGCCCGATGGTTGTCAAAGCCGCTCGTTTCTGCCGCCAAATGCAGGCGGGGGGACGGGTCGTGCTTCAGGTCTTCCGGGACGAACGGCCCTGGTCGGTGAAGGGACCGGCGTCTGGACGGCAATTCCTCGCGTATCTCAAGTCGTTGCGTCTGAGTCCGGCGCAGCGGCGTTTTCTGGATGACCTGTGGACGCAGTATGCGCTCCACGCCATTGCCGTGTTGCTGCTGGTTGTGGCGGTGTTTCTGCTGCGCGAACTGGGGCGTCCCTCCCTGGTTCTCCAGGATATTCGGGGCAACACAATGGGGACCACCTATACCGTGCAGTATCGGACGGTCCGGACGGCCGCGTTGGCCGACCTGGAGAAACAGAACATTGCCGCCGCCATCGGAAAACGACTCGACGAGGTCAACAACCTCATGTCCAACTTTCGTCCCGAGTCTGAGATTTCGAGATTCAATGCCTCGCGGTCACTCAATCCCTTTCCGCTTTCCCCCAGGACTCGCGAGGTGATTGCACTCTCGCTCAAGGTCAGCGATCTGTCCGGGGGGGCGTTTGACATCACGGTGGGGCCGATTGTCAATGCGTATGGATTTGGCGCCGCCAATCGCAGTCCCGGTCCCCTGACCACCGCGACTCTCGCGCCGTTGCGCGAGTATGTGGGGTACCAACTCCTGCAATTCGATTCGCACGCCTCCACGCTCGCCAAGAAAGACCCACGCGTCTATTGCGATCTGGCGGGGGTGGCCAAGGGATATGGGGTGGATCAAGTGGCCAACGTGCTCGATGGATTCGAGATCGAGCATTACCTGATTGAAATCGGGGGGGAAGTGCGCGCGCGCGGGCAAAACAACGAAGACCGGCCCTGGCGCATCGGGATTCTGAAACCGCTCGACAATGCCGCTCGGGATCTGTCCGATTCGGTCGGTTTGTCGGACTTGTCCATGGCCACCTCGGGCGATTACCGCAATTTCTACCTCGAAAACGGGAAGCGGATTTCACACACCATTGATCCGCGCACGGGCCTGACCATCGAGCATAACCTGGCTTCGGTCAGTATCGTGGCGTCCACCTGTGCCGAAGCGGACGCCTGGGCCACCGCGCTTATGGTTCTGGGGCCGGAAGAGGGATTGGAATTTGCGATCACCCGGAATCTTCCCGCGCTTTTCCTGATTCGGGATAATTCCGGGAACTTCCTTGAGAAAACGACTCCCGGTTTTGAGGAATTTCTCGGGAAAAAACCCTGAAAGACGACAACCGGGAAAACAGAAACCCCCGGACTGCGCGAAAAGGGGGCTTGCGCAGTCCGGGGAGGAATCGAAACCGACGGAGGAACGGGGGCGACCCGCCTCAGTCCCAATCGTCCGCGTCGCTTTTGCTCTTTTTCCGCGCGGCTTTCTCCACCGCCTCGATGTGCTTCTGGTAAGTCTGACGGTCGGCCTCGAAATGGGCCCGCAGGAGTGACTCCGCTTCGTCGGGTTTTCGGGCGGTCAGCGCGTGGTACAATTTCCACGCGTCTTTCTGAGAGGCTGCGAGGCGCTTGGCGAAAATATCCGCCAGCAACTGCCGGTGGAGTCGGCGCCACTGGTCATGGGCCAGGCGCATCAGGTGCAGGGTGACCGTCAACCCGCACGCTTCACAGAGAAATTCATGGAATTGTTCATTCGAGAAGGACCAGATGGCCGGCGAGGCGGTCTGGCCGTCCATCTCGTGCAGGCGTTTTTCGAGGGCGGCCAGATCCTTGGGGCTCAACGGATGGGTACAGGCGTAGCGCCAGACGATGGTCTGCAACGCTTCCAGAATCGTCAGGACCTCGGCCACCTGTTCGAGACGGACCACCGTCACTTTGGCGCCCACGTGTGCGGTGATGGTCACCAGCCCTTCCGCTTCCAGTCGTTGCAGGGCCTCGCGAACCGGAATGGTACTGACTTCCAGCCGAGCCGCCAGGTTGCTGATCACCAGATGCTCGCCCATTGCCAGCAGGCCATTCATGATTTCGCTGCGGATCAGATTATAGACAATGTCTTTCTTTTTCTTGTAAGAAACGGGCATGGCTGCGACCATCTGGGATTCCCTGCCTTTTCTGGAGTTTGTTCCCGACCGGATTAAATTCAAAGAAAACGATCGGGCGTTACCTGATATGCAATATCGTATATGACCCGGGGGGCGATTTGTCAAGGGATAAGAGGCGCGATGAATAATTTGTTGAGACTCGAATCGTCTTGCTCCGTTCTTCAGAACCCGATGCGACGCATCACGAAGCGTGGCAAAAGACGGATGACCCACAGAATCCATCGCCACACGCCGGGGACGTACACCAGGGGCGTCCGGTTGTCGAGGGCCTGTACCACGCGCCGGGCGACCGCTTCCGGTTCTCCGGCGAAGGGCGGCAGTTTGAGTCCCGCCGTCATGCCGGTCTTGACAAAGCCGGGTTTCACACAGACGGTGACCAACCCCTGGGAGCGGAATTTGTGGTCGAGTCCTTCCAGATAGTGCGAAAGACCGGCCTTGGCGGCTCCGTAGAGAATGACAGGCTTGCGCCCGCGGTCGCCCGCCACGGAACTGAAGACGCAGAGGGTGCCGCCGCCACCCGCCAGCAGTCGGCGGCGGACTTCCTCGCAGAAGAGGATCGTGTGGGTGAAATCAACCGTCAGGAGTTTTTCGGTGAGGGTGGGATCGGCTTCCAGAGCCTCCTGCGAATAAAACAGGCCGGCGGTCACGATCACTGCGTCCAACCGTTTCAGAGCCGCCTGCGCCTGGTCGAGCGCCGGGCCGAATCCGGCGGGGTTGGACAGGTCGCATGGCGCCATGCCCGCGATGGGGCGTCCGCTGCGCGCCTCAAGGTCGCGGGCGCACAGGTCCATCTTCTGAGGATCGCGGCCCAAGAGGAAGACCGAGTCCCCCCGCGCGCATAACAGTCGGGCCAGCGCCTGTCCCATGCCTTGAGTGGCGCCCAGAATGACGGTGTTCATGGTTGATCTCCAAACAGACGGACCGATTGGGCGCTTCGGATTTTCCCATCGGGGTTCCACTTGCGTCGGACTTCCAACCAGGACTCCAGGCGCGGCTCCATGGCGCGGAAGTGGTCGGGACGCGTGAAGGCGTCCTTGGTCAGATAGATGCGCCCGCCGGCCGCGGCGACGAAGTCGTTGAGCGTGTTGATCATCGCCTGAATCCCCGGTCGGACGGGAATGTCCAGGGCGATGGAGATGCCTGGCATCGGGAAGGAAATCATCCCGCGTCCCTCCGGACCGCAATCCTTGATGACGCACAGGAACGAGGCGCCTCCAAGGCGGGTCAATAGGTCGAAGAAACGGCGGGTGAGCGCACAGTCCCCCGTCTCGGGCAGAACGCACTGGTACTGGGTGAAGCCCCGCGGACCGTAGATCCGGTTCCACTCGTGGACCGCGTCGAGCGGGTAGAAGAATGTTTCGGGATGCACGATCCCCCGTTTGACCTCCGCCCGGTGGGCATGGTAGTAGCCGTAGTTGAAGGCGCGGACCGTCCAGGGGTTCAGCGCCAGCTCCGGGAAGACGAATGGAACGGCCAGTGTGTGGCGGAAGGGGGGAGGAGAGGCTGGCGCTTCGGAGGGGGTGGCCCAGCGGCCGCACATCAGAATGCCGCGTCCCATCGCCTGGCCCTGTGAAAGACAATCAATCCACCCCACCGTGAAGGGCCATTCCCGGGCGGAACTCTTGAGCGCCGCCACGAATTCTTCGATGCCCCCGATGCGCCGGCTTTCCTGCCAGATCCAAGGCGAGGGAATTCGGCGCAGGCGGAATTCGACTTCGAGAATATGGCCGGTCAGGCCCATGCCCCCGATGGTGGCCCGGAAAAGTTCGGGTTCGCAGGTCATCGAGCACTCGAGTATCCGTCCGTCCGCCACCCGCATTTTCAACGCTTCAACATGCTCGCCGAAGCATCCGTCCACATGGTGATTCTTGCCATGAACGTCCGACGCGACCATTCCGCCCAGGGTGACGAATTGCGTTCCGGGTGAGACGGGGACAAACCACCCCTCGCGCAGGAACAGGCGGTTGATTTCATGGAGCGACAAACCCGCCTCGGCACGGAAGAGCCCGGTGGCCCGGTCGAAAAAGCGGATCTTGTCCGCCAGCGGCGTGGCGATGACCACCGGGTGAGAGGGGGGGGGGAGCGCCGAGTCGCCGTAGCTGCGTCCCAGTCCCCGGAAAAGCACGGCCTCACGGGAGTCGGTTTCCAGATCGCATGACGCCACGCTTTTGCCGGGCGCGAAAATCCGACCCCAGCCCGATATCTGATTTCCCTGGATATCCTTGATTCTATGGTCGCTTGACATGCCAGTACCCTTCCTGCCCCCCCACCTTGACGACTTGAAGTCCGGTTTTCAAGGGATAGTTCAAAAATTGCGCAACGATTCCAAGACCTCCCATTGTCTGACCCACACCCTCTATCTTCGGGTTCTCGCACAGAAAGGAAGGCGGTTTTGAGGTGGCATGGGCGTCTCGCCCATGAAGGGGTTCCGGAACAAAAGCTTCGAAATTCCCGCCCTGCCGACGAGAACGTCGGCCCTTCACGGGCGGGACGCCCGTGCCACCTGCGGGCCATCCCCACTTTTGCAGGACAGGAAATCCGGGTTCGGAAGACCCCGAACAGAGAATGGCTAAATGGGGTACTCTGTGAGAAATGGGGAACAGGCGGGAAATCCGGGGTTTTCAGGAGGACGTTTCTCAGATCCAGCGCTTGAATTCTTCATTGAGCCGTTTGAGGCGTTCGGCCAGTTCGGGTTGGGCGGCCTGTTCGTGGGTCATGCGCCAGGCCCACCACTGGCCGTGGGCGTCGCCGGGCAGGTTCATGCGCGCCGAACTGTCGAGCAGCAGCAGGTCCTGCATCTGAGCGCCCGCCAGACAGGAAGGGGTTTTCCACGCTACCCGCAGGAGGTTCAGGACCGCTTCCACCGCGTTTTCACAGGTGGGCGGCTGGGGTTCCGGTTCCGGATGCCCTTCCGAGCCTTCGTGCGGGTGGGGGTACGGGTGATGATGGGAATGATGGGGGTGGGGGTGCCGGGCGGCCAGCACGGAGTCCCGTTCTTCCCGGGAGAGCAGGGCCAGCCGGATGCGTTCGGCCAGAAGCGGCGGGTGTTCGTGCTTTTTCTGTCCTCTGAACCACCCGATCTCGCGTTCGGTCAAATTGAGGAACCAGCCGATGGAGGTGTCGTTGTCGTGGGTGGCGGTGTAGGTGATGGCCCTATAGGGCATTTCTTCCGGCCAGAGGAACCGGCAGCCTTCAAAGCCGAATTGCAGAACGATCATGCGGGGCAGACGGAAATCCTCGAGGTGGACGTCGGTACCTTTCCGGGTGCAGTAACGCCCGGTCTCGCGATCCAGTACCGGCAGGACGTCGGCGTGCCCTTCGCGCAACATCCGTCGGAACTCCCGCGAAATCGAGTATCGCTGATGGCGCGCGGTGTGTTCCGGGTAGTCCCGGATGGACGGAAAAACCGAGTCGAAGCACCCCAGGTCTTCGGCCACCAAGGGCAGGTTGCCTCCGGGAACGATGCGGCCCTTCTCTTCCAGCCGTTGCTGGATCGCCTTGAGGACGCGGCCCCCCGGGCCCTTCTGCCAGTAGCCCTTCTCGGCGGTTCCTTTTCGGGCGACCCAGCGGCGCGAGACGACCCAGTAGGTGTCGAGCGCGCGGAAGTGGTCCAGGCGCAGGACGTCCACCATGTCGAGCATGAAATCCACCGCCTCGACCCACCACTGCTGGGCGTCCGGGCTGTGCCAGTTGTAAAGCGGGTTGCCCCAGAGCTGGCCCGTGGCGCTGAAGGCGTCCGGGGGCACTCCGGCCACGCGCAGGGGGTGGCCGGTGCAGTCCAGGTCAAACACCGCATGACGCCGCGCCCACACATCCGCGCTGTCGTAGCCAACGTACCACGGGGCATCTCCGACCAGAATGCGCCCCTTCTGGCGGGCGAAATCCCGGATGGCGTTCCATTGTTCGAAGAAGACGAACTGCAACCAGGCGAAGAACCGGATCCCGCGCGCCAGGTCGGGGTTCTGCGCCAGCAGGGTCTCGCGTTCGTGACGCCACTCGTGTACGTTGCGCCCGGGCGTGGGCCAGTCGCTCCAGCAGCGCTGGCCGTGGCGCTCCTTGAGCGCCATGAATTCCGAATAGTCCGCGAGCCATCCTCCCGCCCGGTGGGTCTGCGACTGACGAAACGCCTCAAATGCCTGAACCCGCGGGTCTTCGGGCGCGCGGCACGAAAAGTTGTCGAAGGCCTGACGCAGAACGGCGTCCTGCGCTTCGGGGCCACTCCCGAGTTTGTGTTCGAAAAGCCAGCCGTAGTCCACCCGGTCGGCGGGCAGGGCCCGGGCGCGCTCGCAATAGGCGTCGTGTTGTTCGGGAGTCAGATCGCCCGCCTCGAAGAGACGTTCGACGCTGATCAGCAGGGGAGACCCCGCAAAGCGGGAAAAGGTCTGATAGGGGGAGTCTTTGAACCCCGTGTGGCCCAGGGGGAGGGTCTGCCAGGCCAGCGTGCCGGTTTCGGCCAGAAATTCCAGGAACCGGAACGCCTGTGAACCCAGTTCTCCCACGCCATAGGCGCGTCCGGGCGGGTCGGGCAGCGAGGTCGGGTGCAACAGCACCAGACCGCCCCGTTCGTGTCCCAGAACCTCTTCGAACCCGTTCGGTCTGTCCATTGTGTGTTCCATCCTTCTTTCTTGTACCGCCACTCGATTACCCGGGAAACAGGAAAACCGGATTGTCGGGAGGAGTGGTTTTACAGGCGTTACATTCTTGTCCCTTTGTTCCCCCCGATACTCTATGTCATAGTCCAGAATACGCCATGTTACCAGAGAAATCGCTGAATATTGCGCGAATTGGAATAGCCCCTTTCCGCAAAATACGATAGAATTCGGTCGGTGTGTGGGGCGTAGAAACCGGAATTCGAGATGGGGTGAAATGGCCAGAAAGCGGGATGAATCAGCGACAATTCCAGAGAACCCGGGGGAGACCCGAAACATTGAGGTGGTGGGCGCCCGGACGCACAACCTCAAAGGGATTTCCTGTTCGGTCCGGCTGGGCAAACTGACCGTTGTGACCGGGGTTTCGGGCTCCGGCAAGTCCTCGTTTGCCTTTGACACTCTCTACGCCGAGGGGCAGCGCCGGTATGTTGCCTCGATGTCCACCTATGCGCGGCAGTTCCTGGAAAAGATCCAGCGTCCAGATGTGGACGCGATCCACAACATCCCGCCCGCCATCGCGCTCGAACAGAAGAATTCCGTCACCAACGCCCGCTCGACCATCGGGACCGCCACCGAGATCAACGATTATCTGCGCCTGCTCTTTGCGCGGGTGGGACATGTCTATTGTCGGGACTGCGACTGCGAGGTCCGGTCCGACACGCCCCAGAGCGCTGCCGTCACACTCGATAAACTCCCCGACGGCAAGCGGCTGCTGATCGTCGCGCCGGTCCGGGTGACCAATCCCGACGACCGCGAGGCGCTCGACGCCATTCTGGAAGACATGCGCCGTCAGGGGTTTACGCGCGCCCTGACTGACCAGGGGGAGGTGGTGGACCTGGAATCCTTCGACTCCGCCTGTCTGGTTCCCGATGTGGCTCCCAACGCGCTTCCGACGCCGGAAGCCTCCACCTCGGGGAAACGTTCCAAACGCCGTGTCGCCGTCCCACCGACCGCCGCGTTGATTTTTCTGGTCGTGGACCGGGTGGTGTTGAAGCCCGAGACGCGGGGACGTCTGGCCGAGGCGCTGGAACTGGCCTTTCGAGCGGGAGGCGGGTGCGCCCGGGTGCGCGACGCCGACAGCGGGGCCGAGTGGCTTTTTTCGTCCGACCTGCGCTGCGACCATTGCGGGCGCCTGTTCCGCAAGCCCGAACCCGCGCTTTTTTCTTTCTCGAGTCCGTTGGGCGCCTGCCCCACTTGTCAGGGATTTGGGCGGACCACGGGGATTGATCTCGACAAGGCGATTCCCAACTGGGACCTTACTTTGCGGGAAGAACCGGTGGTGGTCTGGAATTCGCCGGTCAACCACGAGATGTACGGCTACCTGCGCCAGACCGCGCCGGAGCTGCCTCTGGACAAACCCCTCGCGAAGTTTACCGAGCGCGAGCGCCGTATTTTTCTCCACGGCAACGAGGACGAGCGGCCGGTACGGGGGGAATGGTGCGGGGTCCTGGGGTTTTTCAAGTGGCTTGAGGGACGCCGCTACAAGATCCAGGCCCGTGTCATGCTCGCCCGGTATCGCGCCTACGAGACCTGCCCCGACTGCCACGGCACCCGGTTGGTCCCCGACGCGCTCGATGTGCGCGTGGACAAGCGCAACATCGCCGAGGTCAGCGCGTGTTCCATCGCCGAACTTCATGAATACTTCGATCTCTTGCGCCTGCCGCCCTACGAGGCAAAAGCCGCCGACCGCCTCCTGCAGGAAATTCGCGCGCGGCTGCATTATCTCGATTCCGTCGGATTGGGGTACCTGACGCTGGCGCGCCAGACCCGGACCCTTTCCGGAGGGGAATCTCAGCGCATCAATCTGGCCACCGCCCTCGGGTCCAGCCTCACCGAGACGCTCTATGTCCTCGACGAACCCACCGTCGGCCTGCACAGCCGCGACACGTTCCGTCTGCTTCAGATCCTGCAGGCCCTGCGCGAGAGCGGAAATACCGTCGTGGTGGTCGAACACGACCCGGATGTGATTCTCGGCGCGGACGATATTCTGGACATCGGTCCGGCGGCGGGGGAGTATGGAGGGGAACTTCTCTATGCCGGTTCGCTCGAAGGGCTGGCGCAATGTCCCGGCTCGGCCACGGCTCGTTTTCTGGCGTTTGCCCAGGGACAGTCGCTCCCTTCCCGGGGGCGCAAACCGACGGGGTGGATCACGGTTCGGGGGGCGAGGGAGCACAATTTGAAAAACCTCGACGTCCGGTTCCCCCGGGGAGTGTTGTGTTGCGTCACGGGGGTATCGGGTTCCGGCAAGTCCACCCTGGTGACCTCGACGCTGTTTGCCGGGTTCCGCCGCCTGCGCGACAACGCCCCGGTGGATGTGGGCGCCTTCGACCGCCTCGAAGGGATTGACGCCCTCGAAGATATTCTGATGGTGGACCAGAAGCCGATCGGGCGTTCGGCGCGCAGCAACCCGATCACTTACATCAAGGCCTACGACGCGATCCGCGCCCTGTTCGCCTCGACGCGCGAGGCGCGCCACGCGGGGATCAAACCGGGCGACTTTTCCTTCAATGTGGAGGGGGGGCGGTGCGAGACCTGTCAGGGCGCCGGGGTGGTGACGCTGGATATGCACTTCCTGGCGGATGTCGAGGTGACCTGCGACGATTGCGACGGGAAACGGTTCCAGCGTCGGGTGCTCGCGATCGAGTGGCAGGGGAAGAACATAGACGCGGTGCTCGACTTGACGGTCCAGGAGGCGCGGGAGTTCTTCGCCTCGGAACCGAAGATCGTCCGGGAGCTCGAACCTCTGGAACTGGTGGGACTGGGGTACCTGCGGCTGGGACAGAGCACGGCCACGTTGTCGGGCGGGGAGGCGCAACGGCTCAAACTGGCGGGCTTTCTGGCGGCGAATCGGGCGATCCTGCGCCGGGTCTCCTTCCACGCCGCCACGGGGCGTTCCGAACGCGCGCCGCGCGAAGAGGCGCAGGGGGGCGAGTACCTGATGATCTTCGACGAGCCGACGACCGGTCTCCATCCGCTGGACCTCGACCGACTGGTGCATCTGTTCCACGCCCTGGTGGACGGGGGCGTTTCGATTCTGGTCGTCGAGCACAACCTGGACCTCATCGCCCATGCCGACTGGGTGGTGGACCTGGGACCGGAAGGCGGGGACGCGGGGGGCCATGTGGTGGCCGAAGGCATTCCGGCCCGCATTATGGAAACCCCGGAATCCCACACCGGACGGTTCCTGAAAGGGCGGTACAAGCCGTGATCTGGATCTCGATGTTCCGGTTTTGTTTAGAGTAAAAGAATTGAAATAGCGCTTTACACCACGGGGGTTTTCCCGTAGCTGTATCTTTGTCGGAAAATGTGTGCGGACTGTCCGCGGGAACCGAAATTATCAGCCAGAATGGGTGTGACTAGACGATGACGCAACCGGAAAAGACTCCTTCTCAATCCAACCCGGATTCGAAACCGGGCCAGCCGTTCGATCTGGAGGGAATCCCGATTCCTGAGATGTCGCTGGACGATCTTGCGCCTCAGTCCGATGTTTCGGAGACCCCGAAACGGGAGAAAGCGGCTGAAGACGTGACGGAGGTTGCGTTTCCCGACTTTTCCTTCGAGGAACTCCTCAAGGATCTGGGAGAAACGCGTTCTTCGCAACCGGTTCCCCCTCAGAAGGAAGAAAGACCGGCCGCCGCGCCCGAGGTCGAGGTCCGGCTTGACATGCTCGATGGACTGGACCTGCCGGAAATGCAATTGTCTGAATCGGATGGCCCCCCTGAATCTTCCGGAAACGCCCCGGTTGCCCCGTCCGTTTCTATCCCGGAGCCAATACCGTCTTTCAATCCTGCCGAAAGCGTTCCGATCCCCGAGTTTTCTCTGGATGATCTGGTCGAGCCAACCGCTCGTTCTGTTTCCGAATCACAATCGGCGGCTGAACCGGTTGTGTCCGAGCGGGAGTCTGATCTTTCCCAGTTCGATGGGCTTGATTTGCTCGACGTGCATCTGACGGAAGAGCCGCAGCCGGGACCGTCGGCAGGCAGGGCGAAACCGGCGCCGGAACCCGTGAGTGTGAGTGTCGAAAGTGTGCCGATTCCGGAAATGTCCCTCGACGATCTGGAATTGCCTCAAGAACGGCCGGTTCCCGTATCGGCGTCACCGAAGCCTGTTCAGCCGGAAGAACCCGTTTCGATCCTCGATCTTTCTGGACTCGATGGTGTCGAATTGCCGGAGGCGCGGGTCTTTTCGATGGGGGACAGCCCGGTGGCTTTGACCGATTCCGCTCCGAAAAAACAGCCGGATACGCCCAAGCCTGTCTCCGTTCCGTCGGAAGAGCGCATTTCGATTCTGGAACCGACCATAGACGATCTGGTTCCGGGTGTGGAGATTGTTTCGGATGCTCTTCCCGTACCTCTCAAGATGGAAAGCGAAGAGGGGGAAGAAGAACCGCAGGAACCGGAAGTGATAATCGAAGCGCAGCATTCGTCTGCGGAGGTCTCGCCGTTGCGTCGCAAGTCGGTCTTGAATCCCGCGCAGGTTGTCGCCGCTTTCAAGTCGCTCTTTGCCCAGAGTGATGTTCCCGGAATCCTGAGTCTGTATGAGGCGCAGGTGGACAGCCGGGTGAAACGTCAGGCGATTGACTGGCTGGTGAAGCATGTGGAGACGCTGGGAGTGACCCCGCTCCTGTCGGTGGGTTCCGTCGAGACCGATGAAGAGATGTTCCGCTACATGATACGTGAGATCCTCAAACTGGATCGCGGTAAGGTGTGTAAACTGATCGAAGTCGAGACCTGTCCCCGTCCCCTGTTGCAGGTGGCCGTGATGGTTTTGAGTGAATTGGGATTGCGGTCGGCTCTGCCCAAACTTCAGAAATGCGTGGAAGTGGGCGATGCCGTGGTGCGCAGTGTGGCGTTGCATGGGATCGGACGCAGTGGAGAGGCCGCTGAGCCGCTCATTCCCTTCCTGCTGAAGACGGTCGAGCAGGAAACGGACAAGAATGTGCGCGTGGCGGCGGCCAAGGCCCTTCAGGCCATGAACAGCCGCAAGGCTTACGAGGCGTTCGAGGAGAAGGCGCACGAAGTCTCGCTCGATCCGGTCGTTGCGCATGTGTTGGAAGAACTGCGCGCGAAATTCGACCCCACGGGGGAAAATCGGACCCGATTGGGCGGCCCCCGCGCCGCCTCGAAGACGCCCGAAAAAGGTTCCTCCAAAGCCTCCGGCAAGGGAAATGCCGATCAGGGCAAGGCGGCCAAACTCGCCGTGGCGGTTCTGGTCATCCTGGCCGCGATTTACTTCCTCTACCAGCAATTGATGAAAAAGGGGTAATCCTGAAAACCGCAGTTGAAGCGCCAACGGCGCGATTCGATCGTAGCCTGGGGCAAGCGTAGCGTCGCCCCAGGGAGGATGTCCCTGTTCTCACAAGGGCTGAAGGCCCGCCCGATTGAGAGGGGGAGAAACGCCTGGATAGAACGGGCTTTCAGCCCTTGTGAAAACAACCCGGTCT
>DAOPYU010000065.1:0-14471 GCA_035353095.1 Candidatus Sumerlaeota bacterium
GTTTCTGAAAGAAAAAAAGGGACAGGATTCACAAGATTAACAAGACAGGCGAAGTCGCATCCAGAATCCTGTTAATCCTGTAAATCCTGTCCAGTTTAATCCTGCAAACCCTGCCCAATTTAATCCGGCAAATCCTGTCCACTTCTTCATGACCATTCCGATACGGCCTGTTCACTTTCAGTCACAGGCCTGACGACGGCCGGGGCTCCTTGAGTTCTGAGCCAACCTCCGATCACAACTCCGCATCATCCTTCCCGTCAACGCGCAGAATCCTCATTTCGCCTTGACGTCGTAGCAGAACAGCAGGTCCTGGTCGCGGATATAGAGTTTGCCGTTGGCGACGACCGGGTGCGCCCAGGCCGGCTGGGTGCGGCGTTCGGGCTGTTCGAAACGGCCCCGTTCGAGGTACTCCTTCGCGCTCGGCTCGATCAGCACCACCGTGCCGTTCTCCATGCGGTAGTACAACCGTCCCCCGGCCATCGTCAGCGAGCCCTTCGCCTGGCGGCCCGCGGTCGCGCGCTGGTCCCACTGGACCTTGCCCGTCTCGAAATCGAGGCAGGCCAGAGCGCCCCCCTCGTTGCCGCCGGTGGCGCCGTACAGGCTGCCCCCGAACAGGATCATGCCGCCATGATGGCTCTGCATGTCCGCCGCGGAATAGACCTCCTCGGCCTTGACGCCGCCATTGGGGTCCTTGCTCAGCATCACCAGACCGCCGCCGGCGCCATACGCCGACGAAGCGAACACCAGGCCGTCCTGGCTGAGCGGAGTGGAACAGTTGATCCCCATCCGGTTGGCCGGTTTGTCATAGCGCCACAGGAACTTCCCGTCGGACGCGGCGAACCCCGCGAGCGTGTTCGAGAGGAGTTGCACGTACTGACGCTGCCCCTCGAAGTCGATCGCGATGACCGAGGAATAGGACGCGCCGCCCTCGCCCCCCAGCGAAGCCTTCCAGATCGTCTCGCCGGTCAGCTTGTTCAGGGCGACCAGGGCCGCGTCCGCGCCACCGGGCGTACAGATGACCTTGTCGCCATCCACAAGCGGCGATTCGCGATAGCTCCACATGGGCACGCGTCCGCCGAAATCCTGCGTCAGACTGCGCTGCCAGACGATCCCCCCGTCCTTGATCCGGAGGCAGACGACGTTACCGGCCAATCCTTCGACATAGAGATGTTCCCCATCAACGGTCGGCGAGCATGAGGGACCCTCTTTACTTTGCGGCGTCCGCTGATTGAACACCGGGCCCAGACGCGTTTTCCAGATCGTCTGGCCGTCCTTTTCGGACAAGGCCCAGACCACCTCGTCCTCCCCGAGATTGCTCATGAAGAAAATCCGCCCCCCGGCGATCGTCGGCGCGCTGTCGCCGCCGCCGAGTTTATCCACTTTCCAGGCCAGCGCCGGCCCCTCTTTCGGCCATTCCTGGAGCAAACCGCTCTCTTTGGAGATGCCGTTGCGGTCAGGCCCCCGCCATTGCGGCCAGTCGGCGGCTTCAACGGCGCCCGTGGCGAAAAACGCAAGGCACATGCTCAGCGATAAAAACACCCCGATTGCTCTTTTCATTATTTGCCTCCTTTGGCGTGTTGACAACACTGACAACCCTTGCCCGGGAAGGATTCCTGCCTGGGAATTCGGGTGACGCTAACTCGGATAGCCTCACCCCTCTTCCCCTTAACCTGCGCTTGAACAGAATTTCAACCCTGTGGGTCTTGTAGAGAAAGGTTCACACGGAGAGAAAAGGAATGTCAACAGAGAAAATCCGACCCCCCGACTTTCGGTTGATAAGCGGTTCCCACCTGTGCTCTAATAGACTGGTTTTTTTGTGTCCGCGTTGTGCGCGGAAATGCTGATTGCTGAACTGCCGTTCAAGGAGATCGTTTCGATGCTCACTTCGTTCCGCCCATCCACCCCGTCCCGCGCGCGTCTGTTTGAGGGACTCCTCCTGGTCTGCCTGCTTGCGCTGGCGCCGCTTGTCGCCCAGGCCCAAACCGGGACCCCCACCCGCCTCTATGTCAAGGCGGGCGCCTCGGGAAATGGAAGCGGAAGCAGCTGGACCAACGCCTGCCCGACCCTTTCCTCCGCGCTGAGCAAAATCCCGGCTTCCGGCGGCGCCGAAATCTGGGTCGCCAGCGGTCTCTATCAGGAAGCAGTCTCCCTGACCACCGGTACCCTCCTCTATGGAGGATTTGCGGGAACGGAAACCCAGCTCACCCAACGCGCCGCCGGAGCGCGCACGTCCATTCTGGACGCCAGCGCCGCCAACGCCGGCAACCCGGCCCCGCATGTCGTCTCGATCCAGGAGGTGAGTAACATCCGCCTCGACGGCTTCACCCTCCAGGGGGCGCAGGGCAATCCTGCGGCAACCGAACTTTCCAATGGCGCGGGCCTTCTCTGTGCCAACACGGATGCCAGTGTCCACATCACCAACTGCACGATCACGAGCAACACCGCCACGGGGGACGGCGGCGGCGTCTTCTTCTGGGAATCCGCCGCGATTCTGGAAAACTGCACCGTCACCGGCAACCAGGCGCTTTACGGCGGCGGGGTCTCCTGTACCCACAATTCCTCGGCGCGGATCGTCCGTTGCACCGTTGTGGGCAATGTGGCGAACGACTCGGGCGGCGGGGTCTCCTGCTGGGAATCGTCGCCGGTCATCGCCCGGTGCGAAATCTCCGGGAACCGCTCGGTCAAGGAAGGCACGCCGGGCATCGGCGGCGCGGGCGTTTATTGCACGGGCGCCTCGCCCCGCCTCGAAAACAACCTCATCACCGGCAACATCTCCGACGGCGACGCGGGAGGGCTTCTCTGCCTGAGCGCCTCGAACGCCACCGTCGCGAACTGTGTCATTTCGAGCAATGTGGCCAGACGCAACGGTGGCGGGCTTTACTGCAAGGAAAATTCCAGTCCCAGGGTCGTCAACACCGTCTTCTCCCACAACGCGAAGTATGCCCTTTTCGTCTTCGACGCCCCGTCGAGCCCCCTCCTGCTCCACAACCTGTTGCGCGAAAACACCCCGGGCGACTACTACGACCTGGGGCTCGCCGATTCGGACCAGACCAGCGCCTCGGCCATCAACCAGAACGTCCCCGGCGCCAGTGGTAACGTGGCCGGAGACCCGAAGTTTGTCATGGATCAGCCAGAGGGCATTTCGGGAACCTGGACCACCGCGCCCTCCTTCAACGCCGACACCCGCTCGACCCGCCTGACCGACAGCGCGGCGCACTTCGTCCCCGGTGAACTGGCCGGGCGCCTCCTCGTCACCAGCGCCACCCTGCCCAACCAGGCTCTCATCCTGAGCAATACCAGCACCACGCTCGAACTCTTCGGCGACGCCACCGAGTGGACCACGGCCGGCTGCCGTTACCAACTCGTGGACTACCGCCTCACCAGCGGCTCGGCCTGTGTGGACGCGGGTACCAGCCAGAGCGCCCCGCTCATCAGTCTGGACGGCGTGTACCGCCCGGTCGAGATCCAGGGACAGGGCACGGACGGCACCGGCTGGGCCTACGACATCGGCGCCTACGAGGTCCGCAAGCAATACGACCTCTTCGTTCTGCCGTTCGGCAACGTGCTCGACTTCGGCAATCGCGACTGGAAGGCGGGTCCCTACGACGCCGCGATCACCCTCATCTCGAACGGTTACGACCCGCTGAATTTCGAAACGACCACGCCCCTTCTACTCGCCGGGGCCAACGTGAGCGACTTCAAGATCGCCAACACCGTGGACACCGCCACCACCTTCACCGTCGGGGAAGAACGGACCGTTCAGATCCGCTTCACCCCGTCGGCGCGCCACAGCCGCAAGGCCCAGCTCACCGTCACCACCAACGATACGGACAAGTCCCCCCTCACCGTCGAGATCCAGGGATACGCCCTCCCCTCCGCCCCCAACTCGCTCGACCTGATCGCTCAGGACGATACGGGCTTCTCCAGTCTGGACAACATCACCCAACTCACCTCGGGCCTGACCATCAAAGGCAAAATGGCCGACTCGGACGTGCGGGTGCGCCTGAAAGAGGGCGACACCCTCCTGGCGGAAGATGCCGCGTCCTCCCTGACCACCACGGGGATCGACATCGCCCTTTCCGAGGGCCGCCACTCCATCACCGCCTGCGCCGTGGACGAAGAGGGCGTCGAAACGCCCCCGTCAGCCCCGTTGGTTCTCACCGTGGACCCCACTCCGCCTTACGTTGCCTCGATCACCCCGTCGGAAACCGGCCCAACCTCCTCAACCGTCGTGGACTTTGTCGTCCAGTTCGATTCCGACGTTATCAACTTCAGTACCCCCTCCGACGTGACGGTATCCGTCACGGGAACCGCCGCCTACACGGCCCTGGCGATCACCGCCCAGACCGCCTCCCGATACACCGTGAAGGTTTCGGGACTCTCGGGAACGGGAGAAGTGGCCCTTTCCGTCAAAGCGAACGCCTGCGAAAGCCTGGCCGGGCTTCTCAATCTTCCCTCCGCCCCCAGTCCGGCGGTCTGGATTGACAACTCCGTGCCGCAACTGCTTCCCGAACCCGCCTGGACGTCCGGGACCGCGAACCTCATCCAGTGGTCCCCGCTCGAACGCGTCACCTCCTATTCGCTGCAGGTCAGTCCCACCGCAAACTTCACGGGCGATGTCACCCACCTGATCCTCGATCCGTCTGAAAACAACCGCCTGGTGAACAATCTGGAAGACGGGAAACAGTACTTCTACCGGCTTCGGGCTCAAAAAGGTCCCCACTTCTCGACCCCCTGGTCGAACGTCGTCACCTCGACCCAGGACGCCACGCCCCCCACCGGCACCGTCTTCCTGGCCGACAGCGGCTTCTACTCCACCAACACAATTCCCGTAAAACTGACCGCCAACGACTCGGGAACGACCCCCTCGGGTGTCGTTTCCTGCATTTTCAACGACGGTTCCGGCTGGGGAGCGCCCGAACCCTTCAGCGCTTCGCGTACCGTGACCTTCAGCCCGGGAAGTGGCCCGCGGACCCTTCAGGTCCGCTTTCTCGACCGGGCGGGCAATCTGTCCGAAATCGTCCAGGGAAGCGTCACTCTCGATGTTGATGGGCCCTATCCGGTCGCCGAAGTGCTCGATGGCGGCGCCTGGAGCACCACCTCCACCCTCACCTTCTCCTGGTCGGCCACGTCGGACTATGGCCCGGCGGGCGTGGACAGCTATCACCTGCAGGTGGGCAACACCTCCAGTACAAGCAACGTTTTTGACGGATGGGTCGGGGACACCCTTTCGAAAACGCTCAAGGGTCTCCCGGACGGACGGTATTTCGCCCGGGTTCAAGCCCGCGACCGCGCCGGAAACCTCGGCGCCTTCTCGCAGCCCAGCGACGGCATCGGCGTGGACACCGTCCGGCCCGTGGCCGGGACCGCTTCCACGCCCCGTTATACAAACGCCAGTCCCATCCCGGTCCTGTACCAGGGCGCGTCGGACTCGGGCAGCGGCCTGAGCGAAGTCCGGCTGTGGTACCGTCAGGGCGCCCAGGACTGGACGGCTTCCGATGCGACCAGCAAAACGACATCCGCCACCCTGACCTTTGTGCCCCCTGTGGCCAATACCACCTACACCCTGCGCCTGGTCGCGACCGATGTGGCCGGGAACCACACGCCCCTGCCCACCGGCACGGATGGCACCACCGTGACCTACGACACCCTTCCCCCCCGGGTGACCGAAATCACCCCGGAAACAACCGGTCCGACCTCGGCCGACTCGATCGCCTTCACCATCCGCTTCAGCGAACCCGTCACCGGTTTCTCGGAACCGGGCGACGTGACCGTCCGCCACGACCCGGCGGGCGACACCACCCACACGGGCGTGGTCATCGTGGAGCAGAACGCCTCGACCTACCGGGTCACCGTTCAGAATATCGCCGGCATGGGGGCTTTCACGCTGGCCGTCAACCCGTCAATCTGTCAAGATGTGGCCGAAAATGACAACCTGGCCAGCGCCGAGAGCGTGGCGGTCCAGATTGACAACACCCGCCCCGTCTTCCTGACGGAACCCCAGTGGACCACTGGAACCCAGAACACCGTTGCGTGGTCTCCGATCGCGGACGCCGAATCCTACCCCATTGAAATCTGCGATCTGGCGGATTTCACCACCCGGGTCCTGTCGGTCGAGGCCACTTCCGTCACGACCTCCTACACCTTCGACAACCTGAAGGACGGCACAACCTATTGGTACCGCATCCGGGTCCACAAAACCACCGGTTTCCTCAGCGAGTGGTCCGACCTCACCTCCTCGACTCAGGATGCCACCCGACCCACCGGAACCCTCGAAGATCTGGCGAATGGGGCGCTCTATTCCAGCACCACCACGCTTTCCGTGAAACTGACCGCCAATGACCTGGGGCCCAACCCCTCCGGTCTCGCCTCCCTCTCGTTCAACGACGGTTCCGGCTGGAGCGTTCCCGAACCCTGTACCCCCGACTCGCTGAAAACCACTCGCACGGTGACCCTCAGTCCGGAAAACGGCCTCCGGACCCTCCAGTTCCGCTTCCTCGACAAGGCGGGCAATGTCTCCGACATCCTCCAGAGTTCCATCACCCTCGACACTCAGGCGCCCGATCCGGTCGCCAAGGTTCTGGATGAAGGCGAATGGGCCACCACCTCCTCGCTCACCTTCTCCTGGCCGGCCACGTCGGACAACGGCCCGGCGGGCGTGGACAGCTACCACCTCCAGGTGGGCAACACCTCGAGCACAAGCGAAGTCTTCGACGGATGGGTGGGCGACGTCCTCACGAAAACCCTGCCGGCCCTGCCGGACGGAGTGTATTTCGCCCGAGTTCAGGTCCGCGACCGCGCGGGCAACCTCAGCGCGTTCTCGGCCCCCAGTGACGGCATCCATACCGACACCGTTCCTCCCGTGCTCGACTCCGTTTCCGCGCCCCGTTACACAAACACCCAACCGATTCCGGTGGTTTATACCGGCGCGGCAGACGCGAACAACGGCCTGAGCGAAGTCCGGTTGTGGTACCGCATCCCGGGGGCGCAGGACTGGACAGACTCCGGCGTGACAAGCATCGCCAGTTCCGCCACCCTGGCCTTCGTCCCGCCCGTGGCCAACACCACCTACACCCTGCGTGTGGTGGTGACCGACCGGGCCGGAAGTACCATCGAACAGAGCGCCACCGTAACCTACGACACGATCAATCCCACGGTGCTCGAAGTCACGCCCGAAACCACCGGCCCGACCTATGCCGACTCGATCGCCTTCACCGTGCGCTTCAGCGAGCCGGTGACCGGTTTCAGCGAGCCGGGCGACGTGGCCGTGCGCCACGACCCGGCGGGCGACACCACCCACACGGGGGTGGCCATCGTCGAGCAGAACGCCTCGACCTACCGGGTCACCGTTCAAAACATCACGGGCCAGGGCGCGTTCACCCTGGCCGTGAACCCGTCGGCCTGTCAGGATCTGGCCGGAAACACCAACCAGGCCAGCAGCGAAAGCCTGGCGGTCCGGATCGACAACACCCGGCCCGTTCTCCTGGCCGAACCCGCCTGGACCTCCGGCACCCAGAACACCGTCGCGTGGGAACCGGTTGTGGACGCCGAAACCTACCCGCTCGAGATCAGTACCACGGCGGACTTCACCTCGCCGGTCCTGGCGGTCGAACTGACTTCCGCCACCACCTCCTACACCTTCGACAACCTGAAGGACGACACAACTTACTGGTACCGCGTCGGGGTCCACAAAACCACCGGGTTCCTGAGCGAGTGGTCGGACCGGACCTCCTCGACTCAGGACAACGCCTCCCCGACCGGAACAATCCAGATCAACGGGGGCGCGCCCTACACCGGTTCCACCACCGTCACCCTCCAGATCGCCTGGCTGGACCCGGGAACCAAGCCCTCCGGCGTCACCCAGATGCGCCTCAACGACGGAGCCGGATGGAGCGACTGGGAACCGACCTCAGCGACAAGAACGTGGAACCTCAGCGCGGGTGACGGAGAACGCACCCTGCTCGCCGAATTCCGCGACCGGGTCGGAAATGCCTCCACCACCGCCACTCAGGCGGTCATCTGGCTCGACACCGTGAACCCGGAAGTTCCGGGAACGCCCGTGGACACGGGTCTTTACAGCCGCAGTACTCACCTGACCTTCACCTGGACCGAACCGACCGACGGTGACGGGTCGGGCGTGGCTTATTACCGGTATGAGATCACCTCCGGCCCGAACTTCTCCTCCGCCACGCTGGTCACCACCGGCACGGTGACCCAACCGCCCCTGAACTTCAATGGCGTCAACGGAACCCGGTATTACTGCCGGGTCCAGGCGGTGGACCACGCGGAAAACGCCAGTGCGTTCTCCGAACCCAGCGACGGCATCCTGGTGGACACCCTGCCCCCCACCCTCCCGGGAACCCCCGTGGATGAAGGGGAATTCTCGAGTTCCACGCTCCTGACCTTCTGGTGGGCTCCCTCGACCGATCCGGGACTTTCCGGCATCGCCTCCTACCACTACGAGGTCTCCACTTCGCCGCTCTTCCAGTCCAGCGCCCTCGTCACCTCCGGGACCACCTCCCTGACTTCGGCCAGCTGTACCGTCCGGCAGGACACCCCCTACTACTGCCGCGTTCGCGCGCTCGACCGCGCCGGCAACCAGACCCCCTACACTCCCGCCAGCGACGGCATTCTGGTGGACACGCAGTATCCCGCCGTCCTGGGCATTATCCCCTCGAACGTCGGGCCGACCTACGCCACCAGCATCGCCTTTGAAGTCACCTTCGACAGCCCGGTCTGGGGCTTCGATTCCCCCGAGGATGTAGCCATCGTCCACACGGGGTCGCAGCATACGACCGTCACCCTCACAGCCCAGTCGGAAACCACCTACACCGTCACGGTCTCCGGCCTGACCGGGCCGGGGTCCTTCACGCTGGCGGTGGTGGAAGGCGCCGCGGTGGATCGGGCGGGGAACCCCGTCCTCGCCAGCACGCCCAGCCAGCCGGTCGTTCTGGCCGCCGCTCCCGCCGCTCCCGAATGGGTCCAGGCCTCGGACGGTCTCTATGCCGACCGGATCGAGGTAACCTGGACGCCCGGTATCGCAGAGAGTTACTTCCGCGTGTTCCGCTCCGAATCGCCCACCGACTCGAACCCGACAGCCGTGAGCGACTGGCAGCAGGAAACCGTCTTCAACGACACCACCGTCGGGTCGGCTCGTACCTATTACTACTGGGTCCGGACCGCAGTTGACGCCAACGGGACCTGGGCCAGCGGTTTCGGGGCAAGCGACAGCGGGTGGGCCATCGGTTCGGTCCTGACCGACTACCAGATCCTCTACAAGAACTGCGCCGTGACGGTGACCGACGACAAGCGCGTCGAGGTGACGCAACTCGGCGAACGCAGCGCCATCAAGATCAAAAAATTGAAGAATGGCGCGGGCGGACTGGTGGACCGGCCGGGCATGAGCATCCTGAGCGCCAGCGCCATCCCCCGCATGGATGTCGCCGGTTCGCTCGGCCAGCTCTACTGCGAAGCGCCCGTCAAGGATCTCGTGATCGCCGGAAACCTGAAGACCCTGACGGCGAAAAACGGCCTCATCGAGCGCCTGTCGGTTCAGGGGTTTGGGACGGTCAAGGTCACCTGCGCACCCAATTCGACCCACCTGACCGCTCCGTTGATCGGACGCATGACGCTTGAAGCCACCGGCGCCAATCCCTGGCCCGCCCAAATCAGTCTGACGGGTGTGACCCTCGAATCGCTTCAGGCGCCTCTGCACTCCATCAAGTCCATCGCCATCTCGAGCAAGAAGACCGGGAAAAACGCCTACGGCCTGCCCTACGTGAGTTTCGGCGGCGTCGGTAACGGCTCGTTTGTCGCGGCGCAACTCCTGTCGCTCTCGGTCAAGGGCGGCGGCATCGAAGCGCCGTCTGTCGAACTCACGGCCAACCAGAAACCGGTGAAGATCGCGACCCGCAGCGGCGCCTACTCGATGGGAGGCAACGGCATCCTGCCCATCTTCCGTTCGGCGCATGTTCTCGGTTCGTTCTACGTCACCGCGCCCCAGTTCAGCCTCACGGCCCAGGGCGGCGATATCCGTTCCGAACTGATCGTCGTGTCGGGTGAGATCAAGCAGCTCAAGGCCAACTACGTGCGCGCCTGGACCAACCGCGGCCTGCTCGCGCAGGGCGGACACCTCGGCGCGCAACTCGACGCGACCGCCTCGACTTCCAGTTCTCTGTTCGTCGCCGGAACCGGCTCGGGCGTCTCGCGCAACATCGTCAGCGCCTTCGGCGCGCTCGGCGTTCAGGGGATTTTCGTCGCCGGGGCCGACCTCACCCCCGACGGAGCCTATCCGGTGGCGCCCAACTGCCAGGGAACCCTCACCAGCATCGGCTGCAACGGCGCCAACCCGGCCGTGTACACGTTGCCCCATATCGTGGGCGAAAGCTGGGCCAGCGCTTCTAAGCCGATCCGTTTCCTGGGCGACAAGGGCGCCACGGGCACTCCGGCGGGATTCCAGGTCTTCACGGAAAAGGATCTGCCGTTCCCGAAGCCCTGACCGAAAACCCGACAAATCCGGAAATGAGAACCCGCCGGGCCTCCTGACACAAGGGAGCCCGGCGGGTTCTTTTTTTCCCTTTTGAGGAGACCGAGGGCAATGACAGGTTGACAAGAAGGCCGTCGGGCCGTAAGTTCAAGGGGTGACTCGCATCCGGCGGGGGGCATTCCCCCTGTCAACGGCGCGAGAAACGGGCCGGGCTCCCGCCCGGACCCACTCTCAAGTACCAGGAAAGACACAGTGTGACCAACGACACAACCCCTGAAACCCCCGCCCCCCAGCCTGAACCCCAGGATGCCGCAGTCCCTTCGATTCTCTCTCAACCTCAGTCACTCCCTGCCGATGCTGGCGATCCGGACGTCCAGGAACCGACAAACAGCCTTCCCGAAGTCCAACTGGCCGATCTGCCCGAAGTGGCCCGCCAGGCCGCCATACGCGCCGGATGGGGCCAACTCATGCCCGTGCAGGCCAAGGCGATCCCTTACCTGATGGCCGGGCGCGACCTGATGATCCAGTCGCACACCGGCAGCGGCAAGACCGGCGCGTTCATCCTGCCCATTCTGAGCCAGATCGACCCCTCGAAACCGGTTTGCCAGGCGATGGTCCTCGTGCCCACGCGCGAACTGGCCTTCCAGGTCGAGAAAGAAGCGGCGATGCTGGCCGGGCCGGACGGACCCAATACCGTGGCCGTCTATGGTGGCGTGGGCTACAACACGCAGCTCGACGCGTTCCGTCAGGGCGCGCACCTCGTGGTCGGCACCCCCGGGCGCATCCTGGACCACCTGCTGCGCCGCTCGCTGCGACTCGACCACTTGCGCTATCTGGTGCTCGACGAAGCCGACCGGATGCTCTCGATGGGTTTCTACCCCGACATGAAGGCGGTCCAGAAGTACCTGCCCAAATCCGGCTTTTCCTCTTTCATGTTCTCGGCCACCTTCCCGGCCAACGTGCTGCGCCTGGCTGAGTATTTCCTGCGCAATCCCGAAACGCTGAGCCTGAGCCGCGACCACGTCCACGCGCTCGACACCGAACACGTCTTCTACATCACGCCTTTGATGGAAAAGGACCGCGCCCTCGTGCGCATCATCGAGAGCGAAAATCCCCCGTCGGCGTTCATCTTCTGTAACACCCGCGCAACCGTTCATTATGTGGCCACCGTGCTCCAGCGCTTCGGCTACGACGCCGACGAGTTGAGCTCGGACCTGGGCCAGGGCGCCCGCGAGGATGTGCTCAACCGCGTGCGCAAGGGCACCCTGCGTTTCCTCGTCGCCACCGACGTGGCCGCGCGCGGCATTGACATTCCCGATCTCTCGCATGTAATCCAGTACGAACCGCCGGACGACGTCGAGGCCTACATCCACCGGGCAGGCCGCACGGGCCGCGCCGGAGCGGCGGGCATTGCCATCTCGCTCGTCGGCGGAGCGGAACGCATAGCCCTCGAACGAATCGCCAAGCGCTTCTCGATCCAGATCAAGGAGCGTCCCCTCCCCAGTCAGGAGGATGTGGAAACGCTCGTGGGCGAACGCCTCACGGCCCACCTCGAAGCGCGCCTGCGCGACATGGACCGCCTCGAGGCCGAGCGGGCCCATCGCTTCCTCCCCTTGGCGCAGAGTCTGGGAGAGAACGAAGACGAGCGCCTGCTGATGGCCATCCTGCTGGACGAATGTTACCACCAGATGCTCCACCAGCGCGCCGAAGTGGAAGGGACGAGTCCCCGGAAATCGTCCTCGGAAAGAAAACCCGCGGGCAACCCCGAAAAAGGCTCGGAGGGGAGCGGGAAATCCCGCAAGCCCCGTCCGCGCAAAAGCCGTCCGAAGTCCGAAGGGGCGTGATCGTCCATTTTCCCCGCAAAAATTCCCCGAAGCCAGACAGAAACGGCCTTCTTTCTTTCGAGTCAGAGGCCGTTTTTTTCATCCTGAAAACCGCAGTTGGACATCCCAGCCACGACTTTCCTTTCAGGCGGGCGAGACGCCCGCCCTCCCGGAAATGCCCATTTTCAGGGGGAGAAAGCGGTTCCCGGGACCGCCAATCTCCTGATTGGCGTAGCCGAATCCCTCACCCAAAGATGCGGGTGCCAAAACCGTTTTCGCGCCATAGCACAAGAACAAAAGACTCGTTTTCGGTCCTCAACTGCGGTTTCCAGGTTCATCCGGCAGAATTTCACCCAGGCCTCGGTTCGACGCCGGAATCCCCCCTGATCGGGCAAGATCCGCAGGGTTCCATCCGATCAGGAAGTCCAGCGCCAAACCCCATTCGCCCCTCTTCTTTTCCCTCTTTCAGTCGAAACAACTTCAGAAAAATCCAGACACCCGCCTGCCTGATTTTCAGGGCGCGAAAAACAGAATTTTTTCTTCCGGAAAATCCGCCTTGGACCTCCACCCGAAAACAGGCGGGAGCACAATCTGATGGAGCGCCAAAACACGCCGCAACTCCATACAAATCAGCCAGATAAGATGTTTCAAAATAAAATATCTTGCGTCCGAAAAAGAAACAACGGACAATATCGGCCTGCCTGTGCGAGTACGCCACGAGGGATTGCGCGATACGCGGCACAGAGTGTAAGCCAGGTAGAAGAACCCTCGTGTGGGGACTCAGGGCAAACAACAGACTGGAGATGCTCCAGATCTAAAATTTCGTGGAGGAATGAAAATGAAAACCAGTGTGGAAAATGCAGTACGGTGTGGGCTTCTGGCCGGGTTGACCGCGTTGTCGCTGTCGTTGCCGTCGGTCACGGTGTGTGCGGCGGATGCTCCGGCGGCGGACGCCAAGGCCAAAGCGGTCGAGGCCCCCAAGGCGGCAGACGCCAAGGCCAAACCGGCTGCGGCGCCGAAGGCGGTGGACGCCAAGGCCAAACCGGCGACAGCCCCCAAGGCCGCTGCGGCCAAACCGGCGACGGCGCCCAAGGCGGCCCATCCCGATTCGAGCAAGTGGGAAGGCCTGTTCAAGGCGGACCTGTCGGACGCGGTCAAGGACGAAGGTGTCTGGACGGTGGACAAGGACGGCGTGTTCACGGCAAGCCAGGACTCGGCCATCTGGGGCGCGAAAGACTATGAAGACTTCGTGCTGGACCTCGAATTCAAGACGGAAAGCGGCACCAACAGCGGCGTGGTCGTGCATTGCACCGACATGAAAATGTGGATTCCGAACTCGATCGAAATTCAGATTGCCGACGATTTCTCGGAAAAATGGTCCAAAGAACCCGCCACGTGGCACTGCGGCGCGATTTTCGGTCGGCTGGCCCCCTTGGAATCCGCCGTCAAGAAACCCGGCGAGTGGAACCGCATGACCGTGACCTGCAAGGGCAAAATGATCACCGTCGTCCTCAACGGCAAAAAGGTGACCGAGATGGACATGGCCAAGTGGACGGACGCCAAAAAGAACCCTGACGGGTCCGATATCCCCGAGTGGCTGAGCAAGCCGGCGGCCACCCTGCCCCTCAAGGGTAAAATCGGCCTGCAGGGCAAGCATGCCGACGCCTCGATCTTCTTCCGTAACGTGAAGATCCAGGAATTGAAGGCCGACGCGGCGCCCGCCGCCAAGGCGGAAGCCAAGAAGGACACGAAGGCCGCAGCCAAGCCTGCGGCTCCGGCCGCGACGGCCAAACCGGCGGCGCCCGTGGCAGTTCCGGCGGCAGCTCCCGCAGCGGCTCCGGAAGCCAAAAAGTAAAAAACGAACTGAAAACGCCTGAGGTCCCTCAGGCGAAACAAGTTCGACCCGTAACAGACGCCTCCCGCGCGGCCCAACACCGTGCGGGAGGCCTTCGCATAAGGCGACGGTCCGTAGATGAGGATGACCGAAGGCCCCCCCCGGAAAAGACCGAAAAAACGGGCCAAGCCTCGAAGGGGCGACAGAAACCCGAAGGATTGAGGTCTGGACGGGGTGTAACCCGCGAATTTGATGAAATTACTAGAAGAATGAACTAGAAGAATGAACTAGAAGATTACCGACAAGTTGAGGCACTTTACATTCGCCC
>DAOPYU010000066.1:0-14454 GCA_035353095.1 Candidatus Sumerlaeota bacterium
CGTTCTTTCTCCACCCGTTCCAGGTTCCGCAAATAGAGAATCAACTCCACCTGTTCCCAGAAATTTTCCATCTGGAGGGTCAACAGAAATCCCAGCGCCCGCAGCATCCGTCGTCTGCGCGAGACGGTGTAATACCGGTCGCGCAACGCCCCGGTCAGTTCCGGGTGGCGGTCCATCAGATCCCACGCCGCCCGCCCCATCATCCGCCCGCGCCGGATCAAGTCCCGCGCGCCGTAGTCGTGCCGGTGCGTGCTCACCGCCTCCGGCGTCAAAATCAACCGCAGACCGCGTTTCTTATACAAACGGTACCCCAGTTCGGTGTCCTCATACGCCGGGTACCGGAATCCCTCATCGAACGGCTCGTCGAGCAACACCGCACGGCACAGCGAAAGATCGCACGTGTGGAAATAGACCCAGTTTTCCTGCCCCGGAGGCAGATCGAAATCGTACCGGAAAATCTGGCGACGCAGGTGCCGCATCACGGCGTTGTCTTGTCCCACGGGCGGCCACCCCGTCGTTCCCCGCACCGCCACGATTCCTTCCGGATTCTGCCCCAGCAACGCAAGATGCGCGGACAGATGCCCCCGATTCAGGACTACATCGTCGTTGAGAAAAAGGATCCACTCCCCCCGAGCCCGTTGGACGAGCCGGTTGCGGGCCGTGGCGGGACCCGTGTTGGTCTGCTCTATCAACATCAAGGCAAACGGCCACTCACGCCCCTCGACCCCCCGGCGCACCGCGCGCGCCTCTTCGGGACGGCTGCCATCGTCCAGAACCAGTACCTCGAAGCGCTCACGCGCCAGATCCTGCACGGCCAGCGATTCGAGCAATTCCCCCACCGCCACGCTCCGGTTATGCGTCGTCACCAGAACCGACAATTCCGGTTCCCGGACCGTCTCATAGACCCGATTGCACAGCGGCTCAGAGGCCATTCCCATTCGCTCCACCCGTTCCATTCGGCTTTCCCGAAAAGCCTTGTGGTTCCTTATCGCCGACGTCTCCGTCGGCGTTTTTTTTCGGGGCGCACGAACCTCGTGGACTGAGTGGACAAGATGGACAATATCCCCCCTCCCCCGGCCCGTCTGCGGTTCCGTACCGTCGGCGTTTTTCATTCCGGAACGTCCCGCCCCCCTTTCAGACCTTAAAACGACTCTTCCCAAAATCAAAGCAATTTCACCCGAAGCGTGAAACGATTTCTGCGGTTCTCCGGTTTTCACGTCCAATTTCAATCCGTCCCACCGCATCCTCGACCAGCTGAATCCGGGAGAAAGCAAAAAAATCCACCGGATGGTTTGCCTTTCAACGGTCTTTGTGGCTAAATGACAAAAATTGATGGGACGCTCCTCGGTCAGAACACCCGGTCACCCCACGTCCCCACTATCCGAGGTCAGCAAACATTCCTTCTCGCGAGCGAGCAAAAAAATGCCGTCACAACCGCGCCGCCTTATTCCTTCGCCTTTCCTCACCTCCCCAGGTCGTTTTCAGGGCATCCTGCTTCTCGTACTCCTCAGCCTCCTGGCCGCGTCCGGGTGCCAACGCACAGCCCCTCTCCGTCCGGCTGTCGAACCCGTTCCACCGTCCGTTCACCCCCGTTTCATTCGCCCCCCTCTCCCCTCTCTGGAACCCGCCATCACCCAATGCCTCAAACAGGCCGTCGAGCGCGGCGCCGTCCCGGGTGCCGTCGCGCTGGTGAATGTCCAGGGGCAGACCGTCTGCCACACGGCCGTCGGCCACGCCAGCCTCACACCCAAAGAGAAGGATATGAAGAAAGACCAGGTGTTCGACCTGGCCTCGTTGACCAAGGTCGTCGCCACCACCACCGCCGTTCTGATCCTCTGGGACGAGGGGAAACTCCAGTTCGACGACCCGGTCTCGAAGTACCTGCCCGAACTCGACCGGCCGGACAAGAAAGCCATCACCCTGCGCCACTGCCTGAGCCACACCACCGGTTTGCCTCCGTTCCGGAAATACTACGACAAACTCCAGGGACGCGAAGCCTATCTGAAAGCCATCGCCGCGGAACCGCTCCAATACAAAACCGGAACCGAACGCCAGTACAGCGACCTGGGTTTCATCCTGCTGGGACTGGTGGTCGAGAAGGTCTCCGGCCAGCCGCTGGACGAATTCACCCACGAGCGGATCTTCAAGCCGCTCAAGATGAAACAGACCCGCTACCTCCCCACCGGAAGTTTGAAAAACGGTTCCCCCGCGCGTTACGCCTCGACGGAGAAATGTCCCTGGCGCAAAAGCGTGATGACCGGCGTGGTCCACGATGAAAACGCCTACGCGCTCGGGGGCGTTTCCGGCCATGCGGGCCTTTTCTCCACCGCGGCCGATCTCGAGCGTTTCGGCCGCATGCTGCTGGGCCACGGCGAGTACGACGGAGCGCGCATCCTCTCGCCCGAAGCGGTCGCCCAACTCAACACCTGTCAAGCCCCGGCATTCGCTCCCCAGGCCGGTCTCGGCTGGCTGCTGAAGACGGACAAAGAATCCATCGCCGGTTTCCTGAGCAGCCCCCGTTCCTACGGCCATACCGGCTTCACCGGCACTTCGCTCTGGCTGGACCCGGAAAACCAGGTCGTGGCCATCCTGCTCACCAACGCCATCCACCCCAGCCGCGAGAAAGCCTCCAGCGGTTCCGTGCGCCTCGAATTCCACCGAATCGTCTCCCAGGCCACCCAGCCCCCCGTCCCCCCTCGCGTTCAGACCGGACTCGACGTTCTGGAGTCGGAGGATTTCCGTCCCCTGTGGGACAAACGGATCGCCATTGTCACCAACCAGACGGGCATAGACGCCTCGGGCAAAAGCATCGTCGAGCTGATGGTCCACCACCCGCACCTGCGCGTCACCGCTCTTTTCGGCCCCGAACACGGCATCACCGGGGCCGCCAGCGCGGGCGCCGAAGTGTCCGACAGCCAGGCATTCGGCATCCCCGTCCACAGCCTTTACGGCGATAAACACAAGCCCGACTCCAAGTTGGTCTCTGAATTCGATGTGATGGTCTTCGACATGCAGGACGTGGGCGCGCGTTTTTACACCTACATCTGGACCCTGTTCTATGTGGAACAATTCTGCGCCGAAACGGGCAAAACCCTCTACGTTCTGGACCGTCCCAATCCGCTCGGAGGCCTGGCCGTCGAAGGCCCCATTCTCGAAGAATCCGTCGCCTCGTTCGTCGGCCTCAAGCCGATCCCGATCCGCCACGGTCTGACCGTGGCTGAACTGGCCCGTCTTTACAACCAGCAGGGATGGCTGGGCTCGGGCCTTCAGGCCCCCCTCGAGGTGATCGCCATGCGGGGGTGGAACCGCGCCATGTCGTTCCGCGACACGGGCCTGACCTGGGTCGCGCCCTCGCCGAACCTCCCCACGCCCGAGGCCGCCTGGGTCTATCCGGGTACCTGCCTGTTTGAAGGGGTCAACTGGAGCGAGGGCCGGGGGACTCTGCAACCGTTCCTGAACGTCGGCGGACCGGGTCTCGATGCCAACGCGATTTGCCGCAACCTGAATGAATTGAACCTGCCCGGGGTAACTTTCCTCGCCACCCACTTCACCCCCCGAGCCATCAAGGGCAAAGCGCCCACTCCCCGTTTTCAGGACCAGCCCTGTCAGGGCGTCTTCGTCCGCGTGGACGATCCGGATCGTTTTTCCTCCGTAACCGCCGGAATCGCCTTACTCAAAGCGTTCCACGACGCAGCCCCGAACCAGCAGAAATGGGAAGCGATATTCAACCACCTGGCCGGCACCCCCCGCCTGCGGGAACAGATCAAATCCGACGAATCACTGGAGCAGATCGTCGAATCGTGGAAGTCCGGACTGGACCAGTTCAACAGCCAACGGCAAAAAGCCCTGCTCTACGAATAGAACCCTTGCCAGAAAGAACCGTCATCCAGGAAACCGCAGTTGAGGGCCGAACACGTTCGGTTCACCACGGCCCAGAATTCATCGGAAATCTCCCAAGTTTTGATACGCGCCCTGTCGGTTTCTCCTCCAAACGTGGAATAGCCAACACGATACGACAGCGCATCAGAAAATGCGGATTATTTATGGATAAGTACTTGCGCGAAATTCAACGCGCGGACTTCTTTTCCAGTTCAACAGCGCTATCGAGCAGATCCCCGATCCGGTTGCGCCAGGCGTACAGAACCGCCGGGTCGAGGGAAAACTCGGTGAGCGACTTCATCAGCGCCTCGGGAACCGGCAGGGCCTGTTTGGCGTCCTGGAGCCACTGCTTCCGGTCGGCGTTCAACCCGTCCGCCGGGAGTTTCTCCGTTTCCCGAATCCGCTTTTCGAGTTGAATCGCATAGGCGTAATCATCGAGTCCATCGCGGAAATTTTCCAGCCGCACGGTGGGCAACGGGCGTCCGTCCGGTCCCACGCAGATCCAGGACCCGTCGCCGTGGAAAGTCGTCCAACTGATCGGTTCCCAATCGGTAAACGGACCGGACTCGATCGGCTTGCGAGAATTCCAGATCGAGGTCTGATAATACAGGAAGCCGTCCGGCCGCATCCGGACGCTCATCGCCCCCATCAACAGACGCCCCTCGATGGCCGGAAACTCGATGAACATGTTGGCATACGGATGCAACGGCCCGCAACAGATGTACCACCACACCTGGCGCCCCGTCGCCCGAGCCCGGACCGCCTGTTCCGTGTCGAATTTCGGCGTCAGGGGACAAAACGCCTGAATGGACTCGAGAACGGAATCCACCCCGTATTTCGGGTCCCGGGTGGTGGTCATCAACAGCGCATCGGGAAACTCCTGCCTCAGAATTCCAGCCACCTTCTGAACGGCCGGGAAAAAGGCCTCGTCCACTTCGTCGCAGCCATAGATATAGGCATGGTCCAGAAGCCCCCGTTTTTTCGCCTCGTCATAGGCTTGGCGAAGCCGCTGCAGGTGTTCCTCGCGCCATTTGGCCTCCGCCTCCGGCCCCGAACCCGGATAACCGAAGTACCCCAGATTGAACATCCCCAGACGCCCCTGATCACGCAGACGCGCCAGCATCTCGAAATCAGGCTGGATATGGTGATACAGATTGTCATACGTGAGGTAATAGTCGGCCAGAAAATCCACCCATTCCGTCTTGTGTTTCTTCCAGACATTGACCGGATAATTCTCCGACTTGCGCCACTCGGCCTGTTCCTCTTTCCCCGTCTCGCGGGGATGATCTGTCGGGGCAAAAGTGATGGCCAGAGGGAGGGGACTCTGTCTGGAAAGCGTGAAGGCGCGGACCCGGACCCGCAGGTTCAGGGCAACCGGCGCAACCCCTTCACCCGAGACCGTCAGGGTGCCCTGGTACTCGCCCGCGGGTTGATCTTCGGGCGCGCAGACGCGAATCCAGAACGATTGCACATCGCCCGAGGCAATCTCGACGGGCCCGAGAAAGTTCAGGATCGGGTCGGGCCACCATCCGACATGCGAGGACCCGTAAGGGGGGACACTTTTCGTCTCGACGTACCCCGTCACCTCGCATTGGATGTTTTCACGCTTCAGGACCGAACCCGTAGCCGACTTCAACTCGCCAGCCTGAACCGACACCCCCTTCAGATTTTTTTCCGTCGGCTGAACCAGAACCTGGAAGCTTTCCTTTTCCCGGCGCGCCAGACTGATTTCCACCTCCCGGGCGGGTTGGAGAACATACGAAGACCCCTTGGGCAACACCTTCTCCATCGAAGTGGCCGTCCCGACCAGCATTTCCCCGTAAGGCCGTCCCACCTGGGCGAAAGCCACCTGAGAACGGAAAAGAGAGACCGTCCCTTCCGCCTGAGCCGACAAGCGCTCCAGTTCCAACTGAATGCGTCCGATCCGTTCGAGAGAAAGGCCCTTCCCATCCGTCAATTCGCCCCGGAATTGTTTCAATTGATCGAAAAGCGCCTTGAAGCGCGGTTCCACTGTTTTGGCCAGATCCGCATGGTCGCGCACAATGGGACGTGCGGTTTCCAACGACCGGCTGGTCGCCGCCTCAACCTCCGAAAGGGTTTTGAGTTGAAAGGTCCCCATTTTCCGGACAAAGTCGGTTCCCGGTTCCGGAAGCGATTCCCCGGCGCGCAACAGTGTCAGATTGTCCAGATAAAGCGTCAGGTTCGATTTGGGACGTTCGGTAAAAAAATGAAGAATCGCGATATCCGCCCGGTTCACAGTGGGCGGAAAGGACGCAAGGGGGATCACAAAACGGCGGAACCCCCGGATCGGCAGGCTGAACGAATAACTCAAACCCTGGCGAAAGGGCACCTTGCTGTCGGAACAGAACATTCCAAAGGGATGCTGTTCGCGGTCGGGATTGAAGAGGTCCACCACCAGCCGGTCATACGGCGACCAGTCCGCGACCGGCGGTTTGACCTCAAAGGCGGGCCATTCGGCCTGTCCCTGGCGCCAGGCGGGGGTGGCAAAAACCAGCGAAGAAACCCCGGATGTCGCAAACTCGGGCGACCGCTTCACCCATTGCGTCTGCTCGGGCAGGCTTTTCCAGGCGCTCACCTCCGCATCCGTCTCGAAATCAAACAACGGGGTGGCCGCAGGCAGAAACGGCGCCAGCCCCCCCAGGACCCACATCAGCAAAACTCGAATCCGCATCTGATTCCTCCTCACACACTTTCGTTTTACAGATCCCGTCCCCGGTTTTCAGTTCGTACGCAACCATAACAACGGCCCGCCGATTTTGGAAGAACGAAATCAAGAAATGAGGCGATCAGAACGAAGGTAAGTCGTAGGGAACCTCTGCAAGTGAAACTGCGGAAAACGTGAAAATCGCGAAACGCTTGCTTTTTCGCGTCTTTCGCGATTTTCTCGGTTTCCCGCAGTTGCGGTTCCTGAGAAAAATCCGCCGCATGCAACAGACGGCTAAATGAGTCGGAAGAAGAAAACTCGTTCCCCGCTCTTTCCGTCTCAGAGATCTTCGGCGATGGAACGGCGCAGTTCCGCTTCCTCGCGCCGCCGGACGTCCCATAACATTCTCAGTGTCGCCAGTCGAATCTGGGTACTGAGTTTGGTCGAAAAGTTACTCATCATGCCCAACAGCGCAATATAGAGTCCCATCTCTGTCGGACCATGACAGGCATAGGCGACACACCAGAAGATAACCCCGAACAGGCTTGTTCCGAGTGTCGTCCACATCCATATGCGAAAACTGTTTTCCAGTTTCATGACCCGTTCCAGAATTTCGTCACACGACAGGAATTCCAGTTTCTTGAATGATTCCGCCCATCCGCGATCTGTCACCAGGTTTTCGCCAAACATGATGTCCCACTCCTTCTCCTTGCAGTCTGACTTGTATCGTATTTTTCAAAGATCCTTCGCCAGAAGCCGACGCAACTCGGCCTGGACGTAGGCATTCCGCACAACCGGAATCAGCGGGGGAAACACCGCTATTCCGATCAGACCGGGCAATCCCAGTCCATACCACACACCGTAGGGTTGCCCCAGACACCAGGCGGTGATCCCGGCCACAAGAAACCCGGCACAGAGAACCGTCCCTCCCCACAAAATTCCCAGAACCAGAAACCGCCCCTTCCCGCGCGGCGCCAGAATTCCGCAAAGCGAACCTGCGACACCTCCCCAAAGACCGATCAACGCCCCCAACCATCCGGCGGTACCCGTGTCGAACCAGGGTTCATTCATGAGATGTTCCCTCCTCCTTCAGGCTTTCTTCGTGAGCGCGCATGAGCGACTTGGCCGTGGCCAGGTCCAGCCGGTTCTCGGCGACCAGCAGTTGAATCTTCCGATGAAACGACGACTTCGCCTTCGGATTGTCGAGAACCCGAATCTTCTCGATCAGGCGGTCCAGACGCAACCGGACCGTCGGATAGGAAATGCCATATTGCAGGGCCAAATCCTTGAGCGACCCGGATGCCAGAAGAAAACGCTTGATGAACTGCCAGTCCTCGTCCTTCAGTTCTACCATCCAGGGGGGAATTTCAGCATGCATGACCGTTCCTCCAGACTTCAATAAATCAAATATAGACCTTCACTTTATTGAGGTCAAGTTCAAAATAAACATTATTCAAAACTTCTTTAACTTTATTGATCCTGCTCCTCAAGAAATGGACGAAAACCAGCCCGGGAACTCCCCTTTGAAACGGCAAACCGAACATTCCCGTGGAGAATTCTCCCGGGATTTTCCCCAAATCGTCCTTGAACTTCACGCGCCCGTCTGGCTAGATGCTTCCCAATTGCCAAAACCTCCTCATTTTCGAGGGATTTGGCTTCTGGCTTCAAAATTCCGGATACGATTCCTTCGCGAGACGCTTATTCGGTCGGGGCCTTTTTCAATAGGTTCTCAGAGCCAGAATGTATATCAGGTAAGGAGAAAGGTGACAAATGGCGAAGAAGATTCTCCTCAGCGAAGACGAAATGCCGCGGCAGTGGTACAACATTCAGGCGGATCTGCCTCACCCGCTTGACCCACCGCTCGGGCCTGACGGAAAACCGCTCAGCCCCGAGGCGTTGGCCCCCGTCTTCCCCATGAACTTGATCGAGCAGGAAGTCTCGACCGAGCGATGGATTGATATCCCGGAGGCCGTGCTGGAAAAATACGCCATCTGGCGCCCCTCGCCTCTTTACCGCGCCACGGAATTCGAAAAGGCCCTCGATTGCCCCGTCAAGATCTACTACAAGAACGAGGGGGTTTCGCCTGCCGGCAGCCACAAGGGCAACACCGCCATTCCCCAAGTGTATTACAACAAGGTGTTCGGGGTCAAACGCCTGACCACCGAGACCGGCGCCGGGCAGTGGGGCAGCGCCCTCTCGATGGCCTGCGCCATGTTTGGTCTGGAGTGCAAGGTTTTCATGGTCCGCATCAGTTTCGACCAGAAACCCTTCCGCAAACTCCTCATGCAGGTCTGGGGCGGTGAATGCGTGCCCAGCCCGAGCACCGAGACCGCGTTTGGCCGCATGATCCTCGAAAAGTACCCCGATACCCCCGGTTCGCTGGGCATCGCCATCAGTGAAGCCGTTGAGCAGGCCGTTCAGCGTGAGGACACCCGCTACGCCCTCGGCAGCGTGCTCAACCACGTCATGCTGCACCAGACCATCATCGGCCTCGAAGCCAAGAAACAGATGAAAATAGCGGGCGACTATCCCGACGTGGTGATCGGCTGCGCCGGAGGCGGCTCGAACTTCGCGGGGATTTCTTTCCCCTTCGCGCTCGACAAGATTCACGGCAAAGAGGTGGACATCGTCCCCGTCGAACCCTCGGCCTGCCCCACCTTGACCAAGGGGCCCTTCGCTTACGATCATGGCGATATGGCCAAAATGACACCGCTGTTGCCGATGCACACACTTGGGCGCGACTTTGTGGCTGAGCCGATCCATGCCGGCGGCCTGCGCTACCACGGCATGGCCCCGCTGGTCAGCAACCTGGTCAACTCCGGCCTGATGCGGCCCATGTCGGTTCACCAGACCGCCTGTTACGAAGCGGCGGTTCTCTGGGCGCGTACGGAAGGGTTTGTCTCTGCCCCCGAGTCTTCGCACGCCATCGCTGCCGTTATCGCCGAAGCCCGAAAGGCGAAAGAGGAAGGCAAGGAGAAAACGATCCTCTTTAACTGGTCGGGCCATGGGCTGCTCGACCTTGTGGGCTACGACAATTACCTCAGTGGCAAACTGAAAGATGTCGAGTTTACCGACTCGATGATGGAAAAAAGCCTCAAGGCCATCGAAGGCCTGCCCAAACCCGGCTGGACCCTGTAAAACGCGAATGCCGCCCCGGCATTCACCCGAAAAAGAGAACGGACCGTTCTTCCCCCGGAAGAACGGTCCGTTCTCTTTTCTCCGTATCGCTCGCCTGCTGGGACTCTCCGGGCCAGTCGCGCAACAGATCTCACGCGTCCTCCCGTTCGTGTCCCCCCCATCCAGAACGTGATCAAGAGGCGCGCAGGGGGACGATGATTGTCCAGATTCAGAAGATCGGCGTTCCCGGGGAACCCCTGCTCGGTCTCTTTCAGGAACAAACCCGTCACAGAACCATCCGGGAGAACGCCTGCACATCCGCCGGAGCAAAACCGGAATAGGTATTCGCAAAATAGCCATACACAGGCATGCTGCGCGCCAAGCTGACCCTGATGGGCGCCACCCACCGGCCCATGTCCAGTTGCCGATTGACGACCGTCTGATTCCAGAGTTCCGTCTTGAACTGAATCGTCCGCTGATCGCCCAGCCACCGGATATAGACGAACGACCCGGTCAGAACCCCCTTGAGGGTGAAAAGCTTCTGGGGCGAATCCATAAACGGGTGGTCAATCATCACCAGCGCCACCCCCTTCGCCGCCAACAGGCTGAGGAGCGAATCCCGAACCCAGAGTTTGTTGCGGATTTCCACGGCCACCTGAAATTCCCCGAGAGGCAATGCGTCCAGAAAGGTCTTCAGACGCTTCAGGAATTCGCTGAGCGTGATGCCGGAACGCTTCGAGAAATAGGGAAACTGAAAAACGATCGGTCCCAGCCGCTGGCGCAACTGGCGCATGATGCGCAGGAATCCATTGACTTTCGGCATGCAGTTGTTCGACAGAACATCCACATGCGTGATGGAACGCGGCGCCTTGACCGAAAAGATAAAATCTTCGGGAGTCGCTTCCGCCCACTTCTTAACCGTGTTGAAACGCGGCGCGCCATAGAATGTCGCATCCACCTCGACGGAATGGAAATGCTTCGCGTATTCCGCCAGGTAGTACTCCTGCGCCAATCCCTCCGGGTAAAAGACCCCCCGCCAGTCGTCGCACAACCAGCCCGATGTTCCCAGGCGCACCGACACCTCTTGACTCGCTTCCGCCATGTTCCGACTCCATTTCCACGCCCCGGCATTCCCGCTTCGAAACCCCGACGCCCTGCCGACGTCAGAGAGCACATTCCCCAGACGAAGCCCCTCTCATTCCCTCTTCAGACTGACCCAAGCCGCCTGCCGATTCAAGAAAATTCGCCTCCTCCTCCACGTTCCCGAGGGCTTTCCCAATTCCGGATGTTCCTCTTGCATCTGATAAATCCATCGGGCATAATCGCGCCTGCTTCAAGAGCCAACGGACCGGGAACACGCCTTGTGTTCCCCCCCGACAGTCAGGGAAAGGAATTTTCAACATGCGCTACCACAAACTGGGCAGTTCGGAAATCGAAGCGTCGGTTCTGGCGCTGGGCACCTGGGTCACCGGCGGCGGCGTCATCTGGGGCGCGAAACCGGACGATTCCGAATCAGTCCGCGTCATTCAGGAAGCTCTCGACAGCGGGATCAATTTTGTTGACACCGCGCCAGCCTATGGATTCGGGCACAGTGAAGAGGTGGTCGGCAAAGCCATTGCCGGACGCCGCGACAAGGTCATCGTCGCCACCAAATGCGGCCTCTGGTGGCACGACAACCGCGGCAGCGACAACGGCGTGTTCGACGGGCGGGCCTGGCGCAAAAGCCTGCGGCCCGACACCATCCGTATCGAAATCGAAGACAGTCTGCGCCGCCTCAAAACCGACTACATAGACCTCTACCAGACCCACTGGCCGGCGGTTGAACCGGAAAAAACCCCCATCGCCGACACAATGGAATGCCTCGTGGACCTCCAGAAACAGGGAAAGATCCGCTGCATCGGCGCGTGTAACCTCTCCATGCCGGAAATTCAGGAGTACGGCGAATACGCCCCGCTCGTCAGCCATCAGTTGCGCTACAGCATGCTCTGGCGCGGAGCGGAAGCCCAGATGCTGCCCTGCTGCGAAGAAAACAATATCGCCACCCTCACCTACATGTCGCTGGAACAGGGCCTGTTGACGGGTAAGATCCGAATGGATCGTGTCTTCAAGTCCGAAGAGTTCCGCAGCGTCGAAAGCTGGAACCCCTGGATGCCCCCGAAAAACCGCCAGCGTGTCCTCAACCTGTTGGATGGTTGGAGCGACCTGCTCGACAAGTACGGCTGTACCCAGGCCCAGCTCACCGTGGCCTGGACCCTGGCCCAGCGCGGCGTCACCCACCTCCTGGCCGGCGCCCGGACCCTCCCGCAACTCCGGGAAAACCTCAAGGGCGCCGACCTTGTCCTGGAACCGGGCGATCTGGCCCGCATGCATCGCGACATCGAGGCGCTGGGCGAACCCGAACCGGGCGAATGAGAATTCCATCGTTCCCAAACGCTTTTCCGGCGGCGGCCCCCCTTTTCGAGAGGGGCCGCCGCCATTTGATTTTTTCAAGAAAATCGTCACTTTCTGGAGAAAATTGTTGCACCCGGTTTTTTCTATGGATAGACTCTTTGTTTCCAGGTTTCTTCGGGTAGGGAAACTGTTGCAAGATGGAGTGAAACAGCAGATGGGAAAAGCAATGAAAGGTTCCGAAATCGTCATGGACGCCCTGGTGCAAGAGGGCGTCGAAGTTTTCTATGGCTACCCCGGTGGAGCCATCATGGAGGTGTTTGACGTATTGAACCGCCCCGGAATGCCGCGGTTCATACTGGTGCGTCACGAGCAGGCAGCCGGCCACATGGCCGATGGATATGCCCGCGCGACCGGACGCACCGGCGTCTGCCTGGTAACCTCGGGCCCCGGCGCCACCAACATCGCCACGGCGATCGCCACAGCCTATATGGACTCGATCCCGATGGTCGCCATTACGGGACAAGTCGTCTCGTCGGCCATCGGCAACGACGCCTTCCAGGAAGTGGACGTAGTCGGCTTCACCCGGCCGTTCGTCAAACACAGCTACCTCGTGCGTTCGGTGGAAGACCTGCCGCGCGTCTTAAAAGAAGCCTTCTATATCGCCAATAGCGGTCGTCCCGGCCCGGTCGTGGTGGATGTCCCCAAGGATATCCAGCAGGCGGTTCTCGAAAACTACGAGTACCCCAAGACGGTGGATATTCGTTCCTACCGCCCCACCACCGACGGCAATATCCGTCAGATCAAGCGCGCCGCTGGCGCCATCTCCAAGGCCCAACGCCCCCTGCTCTATGTGGGCGGCGGCGCCAACTGCGAAGAGGCCCAGAAGTACCTCGTAGAACTGGCCGAACGCTGCCAGATCCCCTGCACGACCACGCTGCTGGGCAAGGGAGCCTTCCCCGAAGACCACCCCTACGCCCTCCACATGCTCGGCATGCACGGGACCCAGTATGCCAACTGGGCCATGCACGAGACCGACTGCATCATCGCCGTCGGCGCCCGGTTTGACGACCGCGTGACCGGCAAGCTTTCGGAATTCGCCCCGCGCCGCGAGAACATCATCCACATTGACATTGACCCTTCGTCCATCTCCAAGTCCATCCCGGTCAACATCCCGCTGGTGGGGGACTGCTGCAAGATCCTCGAGCAGCTGCTGACCTTCGTGGAAAAGAAGGAGCACCCCGAGTGGATCGCGCAGTGCGACGAGTGGAAAAAGCAATACCCGCTCCAGTACCGCAAGGACCAGAGTAAGATCTGTCCGCAGTTCGTGATCGAGGAATTGCACCGCATCACGAAAGGCGATGCGATGGTGGTCACCGAGGTGGGCCAGCACCAGATGTGGACGGCGCATTACTGGCGGTTCGCAAAGCCGCGTCACTTCCTCTCGAGCGGCGGATTGGGCACCATGGGTTACGGGTTCCCCGCTTCGCTGGGCGCCAAGACGGCCTTCCCGGACCGCCACGTGGTCGTGATCGCGGGCGACGGTTCCATCCAGATGAACATGCAGGAACTCACCACGGCGGTGAACGAGAACCTGCCCGTCAAGGTCGTCATCCTCAACAACGGTTGCCTGGGCATGGTGCGCCAGTGGCAGGAAATGTTCTACAAAAGCAATTACTCGGGCACGCAGCTGCGCCCGACCGCCGGCGACATGCCCTATCGGCCCGACTTTGTCAAACTGGCCGAAGCGTTTGGGGCCGTGGGGATGCGGGCGTCCAAGGTCGAAGAAGTCGCCCCCACGCTCGAACGCATGCTGGCGTGCGACAAGGTGGTCTTCGCCGAATTCATCGTTGAAGAAACCGAAAATGTCTTCCCGATGATCCCGGCGGGCGCCGGTATCCGACAAATGATGGGAGGGATGGCCTGATATGCGGCACGTGATCAGTGTTTTAGTCGAAAACCATATCGGGGTTCTGGCCCGTATCGCCGGCATGTTCTCCAGCCGGGGATTCAATATTGACAGTCTGGCAGTGGGCGAAACGTCCGATCCCACCATTTCGCGCATGACCATCGTGAGTCAGGGCGACGACCTGGTGACCGAGCAGATCATCAAACAGTTGCGCAAACTGATTGACGTGATCCGGGTTCAGGACCTCTCCGTCGAATCCCATGTCGAGCGGGAACTGGCGCTGGTGAAGATTGCCTCGGATGCCCAGATCCGCTCGCAACTCATCGAGATCGCCAACGTGTTCCGGGCCCGTATCGTGGATGTCAGCCCCGACTCGGTCATTATCGAAATCGTGGGCAGTCAGGACAAAACCCAGGCCCTGCTCGATCTGGTGGAACCGTTTGGCATTCTGGAAATGGTACGCACCGGTTCGGTCGGCCTGGAACGCGGCAAACAC
>DAOPYU010000067.1:0-4296 GCA_035353095.1 Candidatus Sumerlaeota bacterium
TTTTCCTGGGGCGATGCCCCAGGCTGGTATAAGATCGCGCCGTTGGCGCTTTCTCCCGCATTTCTCTTTCGTCCGCGTCTTTCTTCTCTTCCCGAAATTCACCCTCCGGGTGTCTTGAGTCCTCCTGATTCCAAACGACTTGTTCGCGTAACTGCGGTTTTCAGGTTTATTTCTTCACTCAACCGAGGGTCAAGCCTCACCCCCACGGTAAGACCGGTAGCAGCAGCGCGCGCAGGCGGGGTAGAGGCCGTTGTGGAGGAGGGCGCGGCGGAAGAAGCGCATGCGGGGGGCGTTCCAGAGATCCCAGAGCGGGGTGTCGCGGACGTTGCCGATGGCGTAGTGGAGGCATGGTTCGAACGTGCCGTCGGGCAGGAGGCGCATCGTGCGCCAGGGCATCTGGCAGCGCCGCTCGAAGGGGTAATGGAAGTCCAGATAGTACCCGCGCCAGTGCGTGGGGTTCATTTCGGGAAAGAAGAGGATGCGCGGCGCGGCAGGGCCGTCCTGCCGGGCCCGCTGGTCGAGCGCGCGCAGGGTTTCTTGTAAGGAATCAAACTGGTCCGGGGTCAGGCTGCCCTCGTAGAACTCGCCGGGACGTTTCTGCCAGGCGTCTCCCTCGGAAGGCGGGGTTTCGGGCGGACCTGCTGGTTTGTCCGGACGATTCGGTTCATTTTGGGGCGGACATGCAGGTCCGCCCCGACGGGGCTGTTCCCCTTCCTGTCCACCGGTTTGTTGTCTACCTCGTCCACCCGGTCCACTGGAGGTGGCACGGGCGTCCCGCCCGTGGGCCGTCTCTTCGGGCCCGTCTCCCCCCTCCTCGAATCCACGCATGACCTCGGGAAACACCCGGTTGTGGGCGGCGACGTTTTGCGTCGTGTCGAAAATCGGGTGCTGGAAGTTCACTTCTTCCACGCCGATGCGGCGGGCCAGATCGTACACCTCGCCCAGCGTGGCCAGACTCGCCGGTGTCACCACGCAGTTGATCTTCAGGGCGGGGAAGCGGGCGTTGCGGCGCCGCCGGGCTTCGAGCAGCGCCTCCATCCCGGCCACCGCTTTCTGAAACGTGCCGGGAACGCCCCGGATGGAGTCGTGAACCGCTTCCGGTCCGTCGATCGAGACCGTCACATTGTCCACGCCGATCTCGACCAGACGCTCCGCCCACCGTTCCAGGAGGGTTCCGTTGGTGACGAACGCGGCGATGAGGCCGCGCTTCTTGAGGTGTTCGAGAATCCGGTCCAGCCCCTTGTACAGGAGCGGCTCGCCCCCGGTGAAGTAGAAGGCCGGGCGGGCGTCGGCGGCCTGGTCAATCACGCGGATCCAGTCGTCGGCCAGCAGGGGAGAACGCCCGGCGCCCAGCGTGCCGGTGGCGTCGTCGCCGGGGAGTCCCCGGGGTTGCATGCACATCTCGCACCGCAGGTTGCAGAAAGCGGTGATGTTAATGGAGAGGACATTGGGTTTCAGGGCGTACCCGCGCAGAAGAACCTGCTCGAGTCGGCCCAGCGGGCTGGCGCGCAACACATGGCGCACCGCCCACCCGAAGTGACCGGGGGAACGCAAGGCCAGACGGAGGCGTTTGGCGGTAAACTTCATTCGGGGATCCCCCGAAATCTACGCAAGCCGCAGGAAATTACCAAGGACCGTATTTTAAGACTTTTCACACGAAGACACGAAGGCACGAAGGAAATCAGACACCACATGGCCGTAACCGAATCAGGGTACGCTGGAATGGCACAGGTCGGATGCTTCGCAGACATGTAACCCAGTTGGGGGTCATGCAAAACACCCCCTTCAGACCCATTCATCCAGTTTACCCGACCCTCAGGGAGTGAAGAAAAAAACGCGGGAGACATGAAATTTCCTTATTCTTTGTTTCGCGGCACTTCCTTAGTAATACCTTCTCAAAATCTTTATACCATTCGGAATACATGCCGTCCAAACAAAGATCCGGTCGGATATCTTCCAGAACTCTTAATGCATTCTGAGGATCAGGTGAATTACCCAAGTATTCTAAGCAAAATAAAAATAAAGCATCTCCTCTTTCAGACGCCTCAAATTCCTCTTTCGAGGCTAGTATAGATCCTTTTCTCTGGCTGTAAACAATGATTTTTCCTAATTCCTCATCGGAGGCTCTTTCAATAACAGACTTCTCAAGCCAACCCAGGCTATCATTCGCATTTTCTTCGACACACGCAAAATATTTGTCGACTTGAGATTCCACATACTTCCAATCATTGATTCCACGACGAGTCGTATTCTTGAAACAATGCGGCACACTCCCACAGGAGACAAGAACGACTATCAACACACACATCCACGCCGATCGCCACAACATTCGGATTCATTCCTCTCAATTAAGTCATGGCCGGAACCGTCCGGCGGCTCGCGCGTCTCCGAGCAGTTTGCAGTAAATATTCTCCGTCGTGCGAACCATGACATCGAGCGAGAAACGTTCCTCGGTGCGCTTCCGCATCCGCTGGCCCCACTCCTGGCGCGTGTCGGGGTCAGCCAGAGCCTGTTCCAGAGCGGTCGCCAGGCTTTCCGGGCGCCCCGCTTCGAAATACCAGGCGGCGACCCCCGCCGCCTCGCGGTGGCCGGGGATGTCGCTCAGCACGGCGGACAGGCCGCAGGCCATCGCCTCGAGCAGGGCGTTGGGCATCCCCTCGCTGAGAGACGGAGCCACAAACAGCGTGGCGGCGCGCATCCAGGGACGCACATCGAAGGCTTTTCCGGGGAAATGGAAGACTTTTTCCAGATGCCGCTCCTTCACCATCTGGCGCAACTCGGGCGCGCTCTCTCCCTCGCCAACCACGGCAATGTGGAGGTCGGGACGGGAAGCCTGGAGGATCGAGGCGGCTTCGACCAGAAATCGGTGCCCCTTGATCGGCTTGAGATTTCCGATGGCCACGGCCAAGGGCGCGTCGAGCGGAATCCCGCATTTCTCGACCAGCCGCTGCCGGGCCGCGAGCGTTTCTTCCGCATCGCGCGCCGGCACGTAGGTCTGGATGTCCACCCCGTTGGGCACCAGAAAAATCCGGTCGAGCGGGACGCTCTCCTCCTCGTGGATCTCGTGGCGCATCGCCTCGGTCTTGCACAGCGTGGCGGTGGTACGGCGGTCGGCGGCGCGCTGGAGCGTGCGGTGGAGCCAGGTGGCTTCCCACTCGATGCCCATGCGTCCGCGCGTGACCACCGTCACGGGCGTCTCGACCGAACTGGCCGCATAGGCCGCCATGATGTTGGCGACAAAGAGGAAGCTGTGAACGACATCGGGCACCTCGGCGCCGATCAGGCGCGCCAACCGCTGATAGAGCAGAAACGCGCGCGGGTGCGCCAGGTTCCAGCTGGCGTCGAGCGTGTGGCAAGTGACTCCCGGCGGCACCAGGCTCACGTCGGTCAACGCGCCGTTAAGGCAACAGAGCACCGGCTCGAAACGCTCGCGGTCGAGCCGTTCGAGCAGATGCAGCAGGTGCAGTTCCGTGCCGGCGCGCGCCAGCCGCTCGATCACATAGAAAACCTTGATCTTGCGTCCCGGCTCGAACGGCGGGGGAGTCTGGGGCGCTGTCGAATTGAAAAGGGCGTTCATCAGAAGAAATCTCCCAGGGACCCAATCTGTCCCTCATATCATCGGACGTTTTCGCCCGAAACTTGAGCGCGCGATTCGCGGTGGGTGAGGGCCGCCAGCAGCGCCACGTTGTGTTCGAGCCCGAACCGCTCGCGGGTCCGCGCGTGACCCGCCCGACCCATCCGCGCCCGAAGCGCCGGATCTTCCCACAAACTCTGAATGGCCTCCGCCAGCGCCCCCGGGTCGTGCGGCGGGGTGAGTCGGCCCGTTTCCCCCTCGACGACCGCCTCGGGGATGCCGGAAATGTTCGACGCCACGACCGGCAGCCCCATCGCCATCGCCTCGACGATCACATTGGGCAGTCCGTCGCGGTCCCCCCGCGAGGTGACGACACAGGGCAGAACGAACAGCCGCGCCCGACGGTACAGGTCGCGAACCGCCGCGCGGGGAAGCAGGCCGGCGATCGTCACCACACCCTCCAGGCCGCTTTCGCGAATCTGGCGTTCGAGATCGTCCCGCATGTACCCATCCCCCACGATCCGGCAGGAGAACGCCACCCCCCGCTCGCGCAGCAGGCGGCACGCCTCGACCAGTTCCGGAAACCCCTTCGTGTCGCACAATCGTCCCACACTCAACAGGAGCGGTTCTTCGACCGCCGGGTCGTGCGCCTCGTCGAAAGCCGTCAGGTCCACCCCATGGTACACCGCATGGAGGTGTTCGGGCCGCGCCCACGGGTAGGT
>DAOPYU010000067.1:4396-14215 GCA_035353095.1 Candidatus Sumerlaeota bacterium
ACCGGCGGGGCATAGTGGGTCGCCCCGCGCATGATTGCCTCGGCGCCCGGTTGAAAATGGCCGTCGCGGCACCGCTTCAACGAAAAAACCTCGAACGGCACTCCCCGTTTGCCCAGTTCCACGATCTCGTTCAGGATGAACGTCTCGCAGAACTCCGGGAATTGCGACATCACGTAAGCCCGACGCGGCAGCGGCTCAAATTCGGGGACAGGAACAGACGTCATGGCGCAACCGGTCCCCCGACTTTTCGACTCCGTCCCAGCATCTTGCCCAGCAACCGCCCCGCCGCCTTCCGTTTCTCCCACGCGAACCGCGCCAGACTGCGCAGTCGCAGGTTGCGCAGGTAGAACCAGAGGTAGGCCTGCGCCTGGAGCCGCTCGAGCTGGGCGCGCGAGAGCGATTCGAGTTCCATCGCATTGCCCAGATGCTTGTCGAAATCGCTCCAGTTCGTCGAAATCAGACGATACCCTCCTTCGCCCCGCGCGGCCATCTCGGCCACGCGTGTGCCGGGGTAGGGCACCATGATTCCGAACGCGGCGGTGGTCGTGTTGAGCCGCGCGGCCAGGCGGATCGTATCCCAGGCGGTCTCGCGCGTCTCGCCCGGGAAGCCGAGGATATAGAACGCCTCGATTTCCAGCCCGGCACGCCGGGTGGCCGAAATGGCCTTCTCGATCTGCTCGAGGGTCGTGCCCTTCTGGGCCACGTTCAGGACGGACTGATTGCCCGACTCGATCCCGTACCCCACGCGCACACACCCCGCCCGGCGCATCCGCCGGAGCAACTCTTCGTCCACCGAATTGACGCGTCCGTTGGCGAACCATTCGATTTTCTTGTCCAGGCCGCGCCGTTCCATCTCGTCGCAGATTTCCAGCGCCCAGCTGCGCCGCAGGGTAAACGTCTCGTCCGAAAAATCAACCCGCTTCGCGCCGTAACGCTCCACGACATGTTCCACTTCGTCCACCACATTGCCTGGCGAGCGGAAACGGACCCGATCCCCCAGGACCCGCATACAGAAAATACACTGAAAGGGACACCCCCGCGAGGCATAGACCTGATAGACCTCGGCGGGCCCGTACAGGTCCCACGCGGGCGGGGGCAGGGAATCCAGATCGCGCATCCAGTCGCGTCGGGCGTTGACCACGACCCGTTCGCCGTCCCGAAAAACCAGCCCCTCGATCTGACGCAACTGTTCCGCCGTTGCGGGCGCTTCCGCGGGGGCGCACCCCGCCGCCAGCCACAGCCGCCAGAGCGTTTCCTCTCCTTCACCCACCACCGCGAAGTCGAACACCGGGAATTCTGCGAGGGTCCGTTCCGGCAGGGCGGTGGCGTGTGGCCCACCCACAACGACCAGCACCCCGGGCAGGCGCTCGCGTACCGCCTCGGCCACCTGCGCCGCGCGGCGGATCTCGTGCGTCATCGCCGTCAACCCCACCATCCGGGGCCGGGCTGCCACAATCCGCTCGACCGTCTCGGCAAACCTCAGCCGATCGAACATCGCGTCCACGATCCCGACCGAGACCCCGTGGCCGCGCAGATACGCCGCCAGATACCCCAGTCCCAGGAGCGGCATCCGGTACCAGCCCCCCTGGACGATCTCTTCCTCGGCCGTTTTGACCAGCACCACCTCACGCGAAAAAGACACATCCGCATCGCCCTTGGGCAGACACGACGAATCGGGGGAGGTCACAGGAGATAAAGTCGTCTCGGGAGTATTCATGACCCGTCCATTTTTTGTTTCCCACACGGCCCTGTCAAGAGAAAGTAGGAAGCGAAACGCATTCCGGACCCGAATTGCACAAAAACCCCCTTTGGGCGCTTCGAGCGGAAGCAAGACGTTGTACCCGGTCTTGCGCGAAAAAGATCAGCCGGGTTCTTCCGGCTTTTTATTCTACAAAAGATCCAGAATGCCCGAACGGCGCCAGAGGACAATCAGGAGCCAGAACAACACTACCAGAAGGATCGTCAACGCAATCCCGCCGTACCCCAGACCCAGGCCGAGCAGCACCCGCTTGCGGGCTTCCGGCGACAGGGGCGGCGCCGTCGCGTCCCGCGGACCGTGCAGAAGCCAATGGCCCAGCACAACGGCAGGCAAACCCGTAAAAATTCCGGTCATCGTCACACTGGCTATCCCCAGCGCCCAGCACGCCTGAACGGCTGGAGGAAAGGCCGGTTTCGAAGAAACCCCTCGGGGCAGGGGAGGGGGGGACGGAACCACCGGAGACTGTCCGGCGCCCGGAATCGGGGGAGGTGAAACTGTCATGAAAAATATACTCCGGGACCGGGTCCCTGGTGTTTTCTCTCTCGAAGATTCTGTACATCTGCCCCAGAACGAACCCTGTCCCTTTTTCCGGCGCTTTCCCGGCCCTCAGACAGGGCTCTTCCCATCATACCCTGTTGCCTTCCTGAAGCGCGATCATTTTATCGGCCCATCAAGATCCCGGCCGAATCCGACACAAATCCCTCCTGCCACCGCCCGGATGGACGGCGTTCTCCCGACTCCCGGTCCCCGGATGCCCCCACCCGCTGCCGCGACTTATACTTTCGATGCGCAAAGCGGCTCCAGTTTGACGAGCACCTGCTCGAGCAGGCGAATGCGTTCCTTGACCCGATCCTTGTAGGCGCGGGTCACAGTGTGGTGCAATTCCACCTTTGCGCTGTCCAGAGCCTGTTTGACCAGCAGGTCGAGTTCCAGGCCCTCCTCCTCGCTCAATTGCAGTTCCCCGTTCATACAGCGCCTCCTTCTTCCGCTCTGCGTTTGGCCGCGAAAGCAGCCGCTGCGGTTCTGCGCCCTTCTGAACACTGAAACGATTCCACCCTTCATTCTCTCAACCGGCCCACTATCCTGTCCATGTTTTATTCTACCGCATCGCCCGGCCCGCCCGCCACGGAAACCGTCTCGCGGACCCCGAGCGGAGGGGACGAAAACGAAAGGACGGGATTCCAGGAGAAACAGGATAAAACCGCGGTTGAGGATAGAAACGAGTCTTTTGTACCTCTTTTATGGGCTGAAGACTGTTTTGGCTCCCTTGCCTTTGGGGTGAAGTCTTTTGACTGCGCCAATCGGGAGATGGGCGCTCCCGGGAACCACTTTCTCCCCCTGAAAAGGGGCGTGTCAGGGAGGGAGGGCGTCTCCGCCCGCCTGAAAGAAAAACCGAACGATAGGCGTTCAACGGCGGTTTTCAGGACCAGAGAATGATCCAGAAAATCCGGTTATCCGGTCCCGGGGGTGTCGGTCTCATTGGTTCAAAAAGCCGGAACCTGACCGTCTCCGCTTTTCAAGGCGCCACTTCCCGCGATCCGAAACAGATCTCGCGGAAGGGACAGCGCCGGCAGGAACCGCGATTCTCCGTCATCGCAAACTTCTCCTCCGACGCCCGGTTCTGCTTCGCGTCGGAATCGAGCGCGGCGATCATCGCCTCCATCGAACCCAGGATGAATTCCTTGGTCTGAATCACCTCGGCGGCGGTCGGGACGTTCTCGCGCACGACGTTGGAGGCCAGATAGAACGACACCAGTTTCTGGCGCTCGAGCGGCACGTGCCAGGTCTGGAAGGCGTAGAGGGCGTAACAGCCCAGCTGCGTCAGCGTGTCGTCGGTCTCGCGCCCGGTTTTCCAGTCGTAAATCGTCAGACTCTCATCCGCGCAGGTCGCGCAGTCTATCTTGATATAGATCGGCTGGTCGTTGACGGGGAACTGGTCGAGCTGCTCGACCGTTTTCCACTCGGCGGGACGCAGCGCCTCGAGCCGCTGAAACACCTCCGAGCGCATGAAGTTGGCCAGGCTGGTGAACACCTTGTCGCGCGCCTGGCCGCGCTGCTCGGGCGTGATCTCGAGGCCGTAGTAGTGCTCGAACAGGTTCAGGTTGTACTTGGGTTTCCACTGCCACTTCTTCTCGAGCGACTGCATCCATTCGCGGTTCATGCGCTCACGCGCCTGTTGCTGGTAACGCTCGAGCGTGTTGAGTTCGCGGTTGCGCAGGTCGCCCAGGATGCGCTCGATCATCTCGTGGACGAGCGAGCCGAGCCACATCGGCAGGGTCTGGATCTTCTTGAGCCGATAGGCCAAGCGAGCCCGGTCCGGCGCGTCGGCGTTCCAGCCGTTCCAGTACCCGTAATAGTTGTAATAATACTGTCGCGGACATTCCTCGAAGGACTTGTGGCGCGTGAAGGACCAGGAGAAGTTGTTCTGAATCGTAGCCATGAGCGAAAAACCGGGTAAACAAAGAGAAAATGGCCCAAAACGAGGTGGAGGAAACGCCCACTCGTTCCTTCAGAGAGTAGGGTTTTTCCCGTCCGGAATCAACCTCTGATTTTTCGTACACTATCTCCCGGAATCGCCACAAGCCTCGATCGTTTATCGGCCCCCCAAAGGCACACGCGACACAAAAACGGGATTTTCTTGCCTTTCCTCAGAGGAAAAAAGCGGTTCTCCGCGTCCCGGCGTCTCTGCGCGATTCATTCAAACGGAGGAGTTCCAGGATTCCTGGATGTCCCCAATGTCGTCATTCTATCTCCATCAAAACGGAATTCCTCTTTCATACTACTATCTCGCAAAATCTACGCAAGCCGCGACTATTTCAAGCACAACGGAAACCGAATTATTCAACCGCGAAAAGCGCGAAAGACACGAAAGAATCAGTTTTCGCGCTTTTCGCGTCTTTCGCGGTTTTTCTTTTGGTTGCGGCTTCGCTGCGCCAGGTATTTCGGGGTTCTTGTTTTTTTGCGTTTTCCGTGTTCCACGCTTCCGAGCGATCAGTTCTGGATGTGACTCTTCGCGCTCAGACGCGCCGCCATTCGGTGCCGGTGGGGCGGTCGAGGAGTTCGAAGCCCAACTCACTCAGGCCCACCCGGACACGGTCCGCGGCGGCCCAGTTTTTCTCTTTCCGGGCGGCGGCGCGCAGGGCGATCAGGCGCTGGAGAATCTCCTGAGCGGTCCGTTCTCCCGCCCCTGTCTCCCGGTCCGTTAGACTCGCGATCTGGGGGAATTCTTTGCAGAGGGAGTCAAATAATTTCGCCAGCGGCTCGCACAGGTATTCGATGGCGGCTTCGGGCGGTTCGAGTTCGAGTCCGAGCGTCTCGCCCCCCAGGAGGTCGAGCGCCTGGGCCAGCTGGGCCAGGCGTTCCACGTCGGCTTCGGGGAGGGTCTGCCCCTGTTTCTGGAGGCGCATGGCTTCGTTGTCGAGTTCGTTGATGCGGGTGGCGACCTCGAAGAGAACGGCCAGGGCGCGCGGGGTGTTGAAGTCGTCGTCCATGGCCGCTTCGAACTGGTCGTAGAGGGCGCGGATTGGTTCCGGGAGGGCCGGGCGGTCCTGAGGTTGGGTCGTGCGACCGCCGAGGGTGCGGCGGGCGGCCTTGCGCGCCTCGCGCAGGCGACCCAAGGCGGTGGCCGCCTCGGCCAGGGCGGCGTCGGAGAAGTCGAGCGGGGCGTGGTAGTGCGCGCTCAGGAGGAAGTAGCGCACCACGGGCGCCTCGAACTTGGCCAGGACCTCGTCAATGGTGAAGAAGTTCCCGAGCGATTTGGACATCTTTTCGCCGTTGATGTTGAGGAACCCGTTGTGCATCCAGTAGCGCACGAACGGCTTGCCCGTGGCCGCCTCGCTCTGGGCGATTTCGTTTTCGTGGTGGGGGAAGACCAGGTCGGCCCCGCCCATGTGGATGTCGAAGGTTTCGCCCAGCAGGTCAATGGACATGACCGAGCACTCGAGGTGCCAGCCGGGTCGGCCCGGTCCCCACGGGCTGGGCCAGGAGGGTTCGCCCTCCTTGGCCGCTTTCCAGAGGACGAAGTCGGCGGGGTGTTCCTTCTTCTCGGAGACCTCGACGCGCGCGCCGCTCAGGAGGTCCTCGATCTTGCGACCCGAGAGTTTGCCGTACTCGACGAATTTCTGGACGCGGAAATAGACATCGCCCTCGGAGGTGTAGGCGTATCCCGCCTTTTCGAGTTTGCGCACCATGGCGATCATCTTGCCGACATACTGCGTGGCGCGCGGGTGGTGATCGGCGGGGCGGACGCCCAGTTTGGCGGACGATTCGAAGAAGACTTTCGTATAACGCTCGGCGATTTCCGAGGCCGGGCATCCGGCTTCGTTCGCCCGTTTGATGATCTTGTCGTCGATGTCGGTGATGTTCTGGACAAACACGACCTGATAGCCGCGGTAGGCCAGGTACCGCCGGATGATGTCGGCGCAGACGAAATTGCGCGCGTTGCCCACGTGGAAGTAGTCGTAAACCGTCGGCCCGCAGTTGTACATGCAGACCTTACCCGGCTCGAGCGACGTGAACGGCTCTTTCGTGCGCGACTGGGTGTTGTAGATCATCAGGGGCCGGGGGGCCGGGGTTTCGGCAGACATGGCGGAACGGTTTCCTTCTCCGAGGGTCGGAATTGAATGCGGGGGTTTCCTCCGGGCTGTGGGCGGGCCGCGCCCATCCGGGGAAACTCCGGGGGACCTATTTTCGGCCATTGCGGGGACGCTGTCAACCCTGGCAATCGAGGTTAGTCTGGAGAATCTTCATCTAAAAAACCGCTATTGAACGCCTTCGTCCGGTTTTTCTTTCAGGCGGGCGGGACGCCCGCCCTCCCAGAAAGTCCATTTTCAGGGGGAGAAAGCGGTTCCCGGGAACGCCAATCTCCTGATTGGCGCAGGCAGATGATCCCCCAAACAGCAGTTGAAACGAAGAAACAGGTCTTGACGCCTTGTAAAGCGGGGAGAAAAGGGGCGCCATTCGTTCACCCTTTGGGTGAGGCTTTCTCCGCGCCGATCAGGGGATCGGCGTTCCCGGGGAGATCCATTTTTCCTTTTGGGAGGGCGGGCGTCCCGCCCGCCTGAAAGGAAAGCCGTGGCTGGGATGTTCAACTGCGGTCTTCAGCGATAATGCCTCATCCCAAAGGAGACCGAGCTAAACCGTCTTCGCGCCATACACAACAAAAGACTCGTTTTCGGCCTCAACAGCGGTTTTTACAAAACCGCGCCGGCGGGGACGCCGACGGTACGAACCGCTCCACGGGCGGGGACGCCCGTGCCTCCTCGTTCTGGCAGGCAGAAAAGAAAAACCCCGGTTTTCGGGTGAGAAAACCGGGGACCATTCTTCTGAAGGATGGCGGAGAGGGAGGGATTCGAACCCTCGGTACCCGTAGGGTACACACGCTTTCGAGGCGCGCTCCTTCAGCCACTCGGACACCTCTCCGCAGTCGCATCCATCGGGTCGCCGTTCAACGGCCCGTTCCAGCGGGAGCCAACATAATCGGTCGCCGGGCGTTTGTCAATCGCAACCGGGCGCGAACTCGGAAAAAAACGCGCCCGAACGCCCGGTCCGCTTCCGGGGCCGATTACCCCTCAATGCCGGAGGCGTCGAAGGCGTCCAGCACCGTCGCCGACTCGATGATGACCGGCTTGACGGGCGTAACCGGGTCGGACGAGGGGTACTTGGGGTGACGGCCCAGGCGCGTGGTGCGGATGGCGTCCACGACCTCCTGGCCTTCGACCACTTCGCCGAAAACGGCATACCCGGCGCCGTCGGACTGCGCCTGGTCGAGGAAGTCGTTGTTGGCCACGTTGATGAAGAACTGCGACGAGGCGGAATCGGGGTCGCCGCCCAGGCGCGCCATGGCGATCGAGCCGGCCTTGTTGGTCAGCTTGTTGCGCCATTCGTTCTTGATCGTCGGGCGCTGGCCTTCGTTCTTGATGTCCATGTTGGGCGTGTAGCCACCGCCCTGGATCATGAACCCGTCAATGACGCGGTGAAAGATGGTCTGGTCGTAGAAACCCGACTCGGCGTACCGGATGAAGTTGAGGGTCGAGATGGGGGCCTCGACTCCGTCGAGCTGGACGACGATGTCGCCCAGGTTGGTGCTCAGGCGCACGCGCGGCTTGCGCGTGGGGGTGGCGTTTTCGGACATGGGGTGAATCTCCTTTTCGGGAAAATGGTGATCGCGTTGTTGGGGTGGAACAGGGGACTTCCGAACTCAGGAGCCGGAAGCGGAAAAAAACACGCGCAATCGGTCGGTTGCGGACGGATTGCGCGGGAATACCTGCGGCGCAGGAAACCGCGGGGGGGGACACGCGATGGATTCGTTGGTCCCCCCCCCGGCCGATTTCCGGTTTACTTCGTGTCAATCGAGAGCAACTCGACTTCGAACACGAGGGTCTCGTTCTGCAATTCATGGCCCTTGGCATCCCCGTAAGCGATGCTGGGCGGGCAGATCAGCAGGCTCTTGCCGCCGACCTTCATGAGGCCCACGCCCTCGGTCCACCCCTTGATGACGCCGTTCAGCGGGAAGGAGGTGGGTTTGTTGCGCTTGTAGGAACTGTCGAACTCCTCGCCGTTGAACTTCGTCCCGCGATAATGGACGGTGACGGTGTCGGTGGGCTTGGGCGAGGCGCCGGTGCCCTCGGTGATGACGGCATAGCGCAGGCCCGAGGCGGTCTTCTGGACTTTCTTACCGGGGTTCTTGGCTTCCCAGTCGGCGACGAACTTGTCGGTTTCCAGGAACTTGGCTTCGGTGGCCAGGCGGCGTTTTTCCGCCAGACCCGCGGCGGCAGCCTTGCTGGCATCATCGGCGTAGGTGATCGAGTTGATCACGATGGGCTCGCGGGGCACGGACGGGGTCTTCGCGACATATTTCTTGTGCGGGGCCACCGGCGCGTTGGCGATCTTGTCCACCACGGCCATGCTGGCCTCGTCCAGGACTTTTCCGAAGACCGTGTACGGTTTGGCGAAAGTGCTCAGGTTGTCATTGTCCACCACATTGATAAAGAACTGCGAGGTGGCCGAATCCAGATCTTCGGTGCGGGCCATGGCGATGGTGCCGCGCTTGTTCACCAGGCCGTTGTGTCCTTCATTCTTGACCGCGGCGCGCAGCCCCTCTTTTTTCTCGTCCATGTCCGGGGTAAATCCGCCGCCCTGAATCATGAAACCCTTGATCACGCGGTGGAACACGGTGCCGTTGTAGTAATTCGCGTCCATGTAGGCGGTGAAGTTTTCCACCGTCAGGGGCGCTTTTCCGGCGTCGAGCCCGACGAGGATGTCGCCCATCGAGGTCGAGATTTTCACCTTGAGGGTCGCCTGCGGTTCAGGCGCGGCGGCGGGCTGGGCCGGAGCGGCGGCAACGGCGGGCTTGGCGGCAACGGCCGGTTTGGCCGCCGCGGGTTGAGCGGCAGCGGGAGCCGCTGCCGGTTTCGCGGCCTCGGCCGCCGGCTTGGCGGCTTCAACGGGCTGAGCGACAGGCTTGGCCGGTTCCGCCGGTTTGGCGGCCTCGGCGGGTTTGGCCGCTTCAGCCGGTTTCGGGGCCGGGGTGGGAGTCTGCGCCCCGGCGGGCCAGGCAAGCAACAACAGACTCAAGAGCGACAACAGGCGGAGCATTCGATTCATGATCCTCAATTTCCTTTCCTTAGCTTTGGCACGGTTAAAGATAATGTCGGCACGGGCCCTGAAAACAAAAAATGCCGGGAACCCGCTCCAGTCGGCTGTCTCCCGGTTTCGAAGATGGCAGGGGGTGCAGGATTCGAACCTGCGTATACCGGTACCAAAAACCGGTGCCTTACCGCTTGGCGAACCCCCTGCAAGGAACGACCCCGGAAGTGTTCCGACCAGGCCGAAACACGCCGCGCACAGGCGCGGCGTTCAGAATGAGAAAGCATAGACATTCCCGGGCGGTGAGTCAAGCTTTTCAAAACGGGTTTCAAACCCGCTATCAGGAACTCCTCATTGTCCGATGAATTGTGCGGTGGTCGTTCGAGAGGGGAGATACCGGAAGTCCCCCATCCAGTCAAAATGGGGATGGCCCGGAGGTGGCACGGGCGTCCCGCCCGTGAAGGGCCGACGTT
>DAOPYU010000068.1:0-6250 GCA_035353095.1 Candidatus Sumerlaeota bacterium
TCCTCGAGCCGGTAGTCGTAGTGGAGGCACACGTAGCCGAAGTGGGGCGACACGACCGGCTCGGGGCACTCCACCCGCCCGCGCACCCACACGTCGTCGCGTACATTGACCAGGGACAGGGGAAGCGGTGAGGCGCGTTCGAGCACGTAGTTCTTGCGGTCGGCCCGCCGCGCCGAAACCAGCAACCCCACCCCCACCAGCGCGAAAATCAAGCCAACGAGGACCGGGACAAGCATGGCGGGGGATTCCTTTCCGGGAAGTCCGGGGGGATGGGTTTTCCGCAATTCACGGCACGTCCCCTTTTATACCCGACCGGTCCGGACAGGACAATAAAAACCCTTCCGGGGAAGTGGGCCAGATCTCTTCAGGAACGCGGCCTTGTGTCCCGTGGGTTCCGGATTGACACATCCGCAAGCGGGGAATAAGTTGTTTCTTGGGAACACCCGAGGAGGATGACTTGGATGACAGACAAGCGGTATGTTTACGATATCCTCAAAGAGCCTGTCGGACGCGACTACGAACGCCTGCTCCTGTGTTTGTATCCGCATGGAGAAAGGCTTGTTTTTGCTTCCAAAATGCGGACGCCGCTTGTTCTTGATAAAGAGACGATTTCGAAATTCAATAGAGAGGGGCCTCCTGAGATTGATGAGGAAGCGCTTTCATCAATTGGGGAAAGAGGTCTTATAGAGGGTTTGGTGTCCTTTGTTGATTTGGTTCCACATCTGATTCAGGCTGAATTCCGGGACAGATGGCCGGGTGGGATCCTTCTTGGTCACAAGGCTCTGGTTTATGAATTCTCCTGTAACAGCCAGACGATCAATATTGTTCTTGCACATACAACCGGATTGTACGATTTCGACTGGTCGCGTTCCCCGGACGACTTGGCAATCATTCGGCCAGACGGAACGGTACTTCTCGGAACAACCTCGCATGAAAATGAGGGATACCTGATATTAAGAAATGATGAACACAAGGATCTCCTTCAGGAGGTTCCTTCCCTGCGTCTCAAGAAAAGCCCGGAGGGTGGGCTGGAGAACTACCGGTATTGATGGGAACCCTTTGATCTTACGAAATAATGCAATTCTCGATTCAGAATACACGAAGGACACGAAAACTGCAAAGCGGTTTTCGTGTCCTTCGTGTATTTCGTGGTTATAAATGCGGTTCTTTCTTTCCTCCGCGTTACGCCTTCTTCATCAGTTTGTACTCGAGGCTGTCCACCAGGGCGCGCCAGGAGGCTTCGATGATGTTTTCCGAAACGCCCACCGTACTCCACTCGCTTTTGCCGTCGCCCGACTCGACCAGCACGCGCACCTTGGCCGCCGTACCCGCGTGACCGCCGAGAACGCGCACCTTGTAGTCAATCAGCCGCACGTCGGCCAGCTGCGGGAAATCGGTCTCCAGACCGTGGCGCAGTGCCACGTCGAGCGCGTTGACGGGCCCGTCCCCCTCGCCCACGGTCAGGTAGGTCCGACCGTTCACTTCGATCTTGACGGTCGCCTCGCTCACCATCTGGCCTTCGGAGCCGCGTTTTTCCACGATCACGCGGAATCCCTTGAACTGGAACGGGCGGCGGTATTTCTCCGTGAGCCGCCGGGCCAGCACCTGGAACGACGCCTCGGCGCCCTCGAACGCGTACCCCTCGTTTTCCATCTGTTTGACGCGGTCGAGCAGGATTTTCTGCTGGTTGCTGTCGCCCTGGGATTCCATGCCCTGCTCGGCGAGTTTGTACTGGATGTTGCTGCGCCCGCTCAGCTCGCTGATCAGGACGCGGCGCGTGTTGCCCACCTCCTCGGGCGAGATGTGCTCGTAGGTGCTCTGGTCGCGCTGCAGGGCGCTGACGTGCATGCCGCCCTTGTGCGCGAAACTGCACCGGCCCACATACGGCTGGCGCGGGTTGGGTGTCTCATTGGCGATCTCGGCGATGGTGTGCGAAAACTGGGTGATTCGTTTGAGCTGTTTGGGCGGGATGGCCTTCTGGCCCAGTTTGAGCATGAGGTTCGGGATAATCACCATCAGGTCGGCGTTGCCCGCCCGCTCGCCGTAGCCGTTGACCGTCCCCTGCACCTGCGTGGCGCCCTGGACGACGGCCATGAGGCTGTTGGCCACGGCCAGTCCGGCGTCGTTGTGGGCATGGATGCCCACGGGGGTGGCGGTGGCCCGGCAGACGGCGGCGACGATCTCCGCCACCTCGTGGGGCAGGGCGCCGCCGTTCGTTTCGCACAGCGCCAGGCAGTCGGCGCCCGCTTCGGCCGCCGCCGCGAGCGTCTTCAGGGCATAGTCCGGGTTGGCCTTGTACCCGTCGAAGAAGTGCTCGGCGTCGTACACCACTTCGAGCCCTTTCTTCTTCAGATACCGGACCGACTCGGCGATCATGGCCAGATTCTCTTCGAGCGTCGTGCGCAGGCCCTTGGTCACATGCAGATCCCACGACTTGCCCACCAGGGTGACGACGGGCACGCGCGTCAGGAGCATCGTTTGCAGATTCGAGTCCTCCTCGACCTTCGTGTCCTTGCGGCGCGTCATGCCGAAGGTGGACAGTCTGGCGTTCTTGAGCGGCTGCTTGCGTATGGCCTTGTAGAACTCCATGACCTTGGGGTTCGATTGGGCCTGGCCGCCTTCGATGTAATGCACGCCGAACTCATCGAGCAGGTGCGCCACGAGAACCTTGTCCTCGAGCGAGTAGGAAATCCCCTCGGCCTGCTCGCCATCGCGCAGGGTGGTGTCGTAAATCAGGATCTGCCGTTTTACCATCACTTGAAAGTCTCTTTCTCTGCCTCGGTTTCGCGCCGGTGTAATCCTTCATCGAATTCCACCGGTAATGTTTCCATCGAATTCTGCCGGTAATGTTTCGAAATTTTCATGAACGCCGATTCTCTTCAGAGAATGCCCCCTCTGTTTGATATCCGCCCCCTCCGGAACAACCCGCTGTTCTCCAAAGAGCCTGAAAGACTCGTACATACGATAGCCCGGGGCAGAGCGAAGCGGCGCCCCGGGGGGGAGAAGATTCCCTGCTCGAACCCTGTAAGGGTTCAACATAAAACGATTGGTTCCGGTGAAGGTCGTGCCCTTTCAGGGCACGGGGGGAAATGGATTCGAGACCCAGGGCGCCGCTTCGCTTTGCCCTGGGCTGTCGTATCTGGATCCCCTTCAGGGATTCTTTTCCCCCATCAACCATTCCGAAAATCCTTGTTTGTTTCCCTCGCAAAAGAATGAGATACCTGCTGCCGGATCAGTCTTTCTTGAGCAGGTTGATCGCCGCGTCGCGGAACTGCGTCACATCGCGGAACGACCGATAGACCGACGCAAAACGGATGTAGGCCACCTCGTCCAGATCGAGCAGGTACTTCAGAACCAGCTCGCCCAGCTCGATGGACTTGATTTCGGAGTCCATGCGGTTCTGGATGTCCCGTTCGATCTGCTGGACCACATTGTCAATTTCTTCCTCAGTCACCGGCCGTTTCTCGCAGGCCAGCGCCACTCCCCGCTTGATCTTCTCGCGGCTGAACGTCTCGCGTTCGCCGTTGCGCTTGACCACGTGCAGGTCGGCGATTTCCACGTACTCGAACGTCGTGAAACGCTTGCCACAATCCAGGCACTCGCGTCGCCGTCGAATGGATTCGCCGTTCTGGCACGTGCGCGAATTGACCACCTTGTCGTTTTCGCTCTTGCAGTAGGGACAGCGCATGGAGATTCCTCCGGATCGGGAAAATGGACACACAACGGTCTGATACACAACGTGGCCCGGACAAATTGCCGCGGGCCACGAAACGCCGCCTGGTTTTTACCTTCTCTCCAAGGCCCCGCGGGGGGACGCGATCAGCTCGCGCCCAGATACGATTCGATCTTGGCCAGAATCTGCGCCTTGGGCTGCGCACCGATCAGGGTTTCCTTCACCTGCCCACCCACCAGCAGAATCAGCGTCGGAATACTCTGGATGCCGTACTGCGTGGCGACGCGCTGCGCCTGGTCCACGTTGACCTTACCCACCTTGAGCCGCCCCGCCGTCGCCTCGGCGATTTCATGAATGATCGGCGTCAGCATCCGGCACGGCCCGCACCACTCCGCCCAGAAGTCCACCAGCACGGGCTGATCGGCCTTGAGCGCCTCCGCCTCGAAGTTCGCATCTGTAAACTCAAACACCAAATCCGCCGCCATAGCCTTCTCTCCTTCAGATGATGCGCCTTCCGTCTCCGCGGACCGGGGTCCCGGGGATCGTCTGCGCCTTGCATATCGTTTCCCGCATGGGATTCGGGCGGCTGTTTCTGTCCGAACTTTCAGCAACGTCCAGTCGCCAGAACCACCTTAATGATTTTTAGCAGGCAGGCCCCAAGCCGTCAAGCGGGAAAGGACAAAGCCGGGTTTGTCAGGATGTTTTCTCCCCCGGTTCCAGCGGCCAGTGTTCGGCGACCCAGTCGAGGGCTTCCTCCCGGGTCCGGAGGGTGTCGTCGAGTTGGGCTTCGCGCACGGCGCGGAGAATATCGCCCAGATGCGGTCCCTCGGGGTAACCCCGCGTCAGCAGGTCGTAACCGCTCAGCAGGGGGGGGGGCAGAGCGGCTTCGGGTGTGCGGGAGGCGAACTCCGCTCGCGCTTCAACACAAAAGGCGTGGTTGTCCAGATTCCGGTTGCTGCTCATGCAGTCGGCGTAGTGGAGCGCCAGGTGCTCGTCGAACCGCTCCTCGGCCAGGAACCGACGCAGACGTGAGCGCCGCATGTTCTGGACGTCAATGAACCGCATGTGGTTTGCCACGAGCGAGACGATCTGTTTCCGTTCGGCGTTCGAGAACTTCAGCCGCCGGCACACCGCCCGGGCCATCTCGGCTCCTTCCTGCGCGTGCAGGGGGAAGCGGATGCGGTCCTGGACCTGATACGTCGGGGGTTTGCCGATGTCGTGCAGGAGCGCGGCGATGGCCAGCGTGGCGCCGGGGCGCTCGGGCAGGAACTCGAGTGTCAGCGCCGTGTGCTCGAACACGTCCCCCTCGGGGTGGTAGTTGGGAGGTTGCGCGACCCCCTTGCCGGCGGCCACCTCGGGCAGGACGAAACTCAATAAACCACAAGCATCCAGCAGGCGCAGCGCGGTGCCCGGATGCGGGCCGGTGAAGATCTTGACCAGTTCGTCGCGGATGCGCTCGGCGCTGACGAGCTGGATGCGCGGCGCCATCTCGCGCAACGCCTCGTCGGTCGCCGGTTCGATGGTCAGGTCGAACCGCGCGGTGAACCGCACGGCCCGCAACAGGCGCAGCGCGTCCTCGTGGAAGCGCGCCCGCGGGTCCCCCACCGTCCGCAACACACGGGCTTCGAGATCGGCTTGGCCGCCCACAAAGTCCCGAACCTGTTCCTCGATCGGGTCGTAGAACAGGGCGTTGAGGGTGAAGTCGCGCCGCTGCGCGTCCTGCCGGGCCGAGCCGAACGTCACCGACTCGGGCCGCCGGGCGTCGAGGTACTGCCCGTCCTGGCGGAAGGTGGCCACCTCGGTGCGCACGTTGCCCTCGACTACCAGCACCACCCCGAAACTCACCCCCACCGGCACCGTGTGGGGAAAAAGCGCTTGAACCCGGTCGGGCGGCGCGTCCGTGGCCACGTCCACGTCCGACCCGGGCAATCCCAGCAACGCGTCGCGCACGCACCCCCCCACCCAGCAGGCTTCGTATCCCGCCTCGCGCAGCCGTTCGACCACCCGCCGCGCGGACTGCAACACGGGGCTGTTCAGATCCCAATACATGAAATGCCTTCCGTTTCCCTCCCGACAGGATTCCCGTTTCCGACCTCTCCCCTTCTTCACTATAGGGCCGATTCCGCGTTCGAGAAAAGCGAATTTTGACTTGGCGCAACGAAGCCGCAACCAATTTACGTAAAGATTGGGGTGGGAAATACGAAGCCCCCCGGTTGTTCTCTTCTGCGTCCTCTGCGGTTAATCTTACCGCAGAGGACACGGAGGTACGCAGAGTTGTGAATTGTTGCAGCTTGGCCGATTCTGCGGAAGAGTCGTTCGAAACGGTTCGCTGTAACCGGACGGGAGTCATATGCGGGTTCCCTGTGAACCGGGAGATTCCCGCGCCAGTCGGGAGATGGGCGTTCCCGGGAACCGCTTTTCCACCGGAAAACAGACCAACGGCAGGGTTGAATTTTTCCCCGGTTTTCCGGTATAAATCAGGCGGGCGGTTTGTTTGCCAACGGGTTATTCCGAGGGTCTCATCCTGGGGTCGGCCACGCGCCTGCCCATTTTCCCCCACTTCGCGCTGTCCCGGTC
>DAOPYU010000068.1:6260-14124 GCA_035353095.1 Candidatus Sumerlaeota bacterium
AGAATTCCATGCCGCCGATCCAAGTGCTCCAGCTCTGCGCCGTGGACTTCACGCTGGCCAAGTTTCTGGCCCCGTTGTGTTTCTATTTGAAAGAACACGGTTTTGAGGTCACGGTGGCCTGCACCGAGAGCGAGTTCATGGAGCCTCTGCGCAGAAGGGGCTGCGGTGCGTCAACCTGCCCATCAGCCGCTCGATGAATCTGCTCGACCACACCCGGTCTTACCGGCAGCTGAGCGCCTGGCTGGCGCGCGAGAAGTTCGACCTGATCCACGTCCATACGCCCATCGCCGCGCTCATCGGTCGTCTGGCCGCCGCCCGGCGCGGGGTGCCCGTCCGGGTGTACACCGCCCACGGCTTCTACTTCCACGACGACATGCCTGCGCTCAAGCGCCACTTCCACATCGGCCTCGAGCGCTTCGGCTCCCTCTTTGACCATTACCTTTTCACCCAGAGCGACGAGGATCGCGTGGCGGCCATTCGCCACAGAATCGCCGCGCCCAACCGCGTCACGACCATCGGCAACGGGGTGGACCTCAAGCGGTTCAACCCCGAGCGTTTCACGGAGGCGGACCGCGCCGCCCTGCGCCGCTCGCTGGGCCTGGCGCCCGAGGCGCGCGTGCTCGGCATCATCGGGCGCCTGGTGCGCGAGAAGGGGTATTTCGAACTGTTCCGCGCGGCGGCGGAGCTGGCCCGGCGTTTCGACGACTTCCGCCTCGTGGTCATCGGCGACGCGCTGGCCAGCGACCACGACGACTCGACCCGCGAACTCCACGCCTTGGTGGACCAGCTTGGCGTGCGCCCCCGCATCGTCTTCACCGGTCAGCGGGCCGACATCCCCGAACTGCTCCACACGCTCGACGTTTTCACCCTCCCTTCCTACCGCGAGGGGATGCCCCGCTCGGTCATCGAGGCGATGGCGATGGGCCTGCCCGCCGTGGTCACCGACATCCGCGGCTGCCGCGAGGAGGTGGTGGACAGCCAGACGGGCTATGTCATCCCCGTGCGGGACGCCGAGGCGCTGGCTGACCGGTGCGCGGCGCTCCTGGCCGATCCTGCGCTGGCCCGGCGCATGGGCCAGGCGGGCCTCAAGCGCGCCCACAGTCAATATTCCGAGGAGGCGGTCTTCGAGCGTCAGATGCAGGTGTACCGTCGCCTGATCGCCGAGAACCTCGGTCCCGACCGAGCCGCAGGCGTGGAGCAGCCGTAAAACGGAGAATCGGCGCCGGGTCTTTCGTTCGGGTCCGCCCTCCGGAACCTTCCAGAACACGAAAGGACAAGTGGCGGGGAGCAGAGGCAAGAGCGGCAAGGGCGATCTTCCGAATTTGCTGGAAGGACGGTTGTGATCAACCGGATCTATGGGGGATAAAAAGCCCGAAGGGCTTATACATACGATAGCCCAGGGCGAGCGCAGCGTCGCCCTGGGAAAAGACGTCCCTCTCGCGAACCCTGCAAGGGTTCAACATAGTGAGGTCCCAAAGGGGAAGAGGCGAGATTCTGTTGGTAGAGAAAACTTTAAATGGAGAGGCCGAAAGGGCGAGATTTGTTGTGCCCCTTCAGGGCACGGAAAGTGACTGCCCAGTTACCCAGGGCGGCGCTTCGCTTGCCCTGGGCTAGCGTATGTGGAATCCTTTCAGGATTCTTTCACGCCCGAACCTTCCGGTGTTTACTTCGGAAGTCTATGTGCCGGACGGCGGCAGGCTATTCAAAATCTCAGTGAACCTTCTCGCGAATTCGGGGGATGCACCCAGGCGGAAACTTTTCATTATTTTAGGTTGCTTTTCTCAAAAGGGGCTCGTATAGTCCTTCCCTGCTCTGGCCTCGGGGGCCGGAGCAATCCGACGTGTGTGTGTGCGCCAAAGGCACGGAACAATGTCAGTCGAGTACCCTTACGTTTTTGCAGGTAGTTCGAGCCGCCAGTTGACGGCTGATATTTGTCGCTATATGAAGATTCCGGTCGGCCGAAGTGAGAGTCGGACCTTCAGCGACGGAGAGACGTGGGTCAAGATTGACGAGTGTGTGCGGGGCGCGCGTTGCTTCGTGGTGCAGTCCACCTGCAGCCCGGTCAACGACAGCTTGATCGAGCTCCTGCAGTTCATTGATGCTCTGCGGCGCGCTTCGGCGGCGAGCATCACGGCGGTGATTCCCTACTTCGGGTATGCCCGTCAGGACCGCAAGGATCAGGGGCGGGTGGCGCTGTCGGCGAAGCTGGTGGCCAACCTGATTGCCACGGCTGGCGCCAACCGGGTGCTGACCATTGACCTGCACGCCGGACAGATCCAGGGGTTTTTTGACATCCCGGTGGATCATCTCTACGCCTCGGTGGTGGTGGTGAATCACATTCGGCACCTGAATCTGCCGAATCTGGTGGTGGTCAGTCCGGATGTGGGCAATGTCAAGCGGGCGCGGGCCTATGCCACGGCGCTCGAGGCGCCGCTGGTCATCATTGACAAGCGGCGGCCCAGGGCCAACGTGTCCGAGGTGATGAACATCATCGGCAGCGTCGAGGGGTGCAACGCCTTTCTGGTGGATGACATGATTGACACGGCGGGCACCATCTGCAATGGCGCGACGGCGTTGAAACAACGTGGGGCCAAGGCGGTTTATGCGGCGTGTACCCATGCCGTGCTCAGTGGGCCGGCTCGGGAACGGTTGGCTCAGGCAGACTTGGAGAAACTGATCATCACCGACACCATCCCGCAGGTCAATGACGACAGTCTGGACAAGCTCGATGTGGTTTCGGTGGCGCCGATGCTGGGTGAGGCCATCTGGCGCATCCAGAGCAACGAGTCGGTGAGCGCTCTGTTTGGTTTGTATGCGGACGGCAAAGCCGATCCGAGTGGTGGCAATAGCAACATAGTTCAACCCGAACTAGATCTCTTCTGAGACGGACCGATGCGAGGCAAGCGTGCATTAGTCGTACATCAGAAACAATCGCAGCCGCGCCCATAGGCGCGGCCCTCCGGAGGAGAAGGCAGCATGAAAAAGATCCCGATCAATGTCGAATCTCGCAGCAACACGGGCAAAGGCCCCAACCGCCGCCTGCGCGTCACGGGCGCCATCCCCGCCGTACTCTACGGCCAGGGCGCCGAAGCGACCAACCTGACGATCAACGAGCAGGAATTCAAGAAAGCCACGGCCAAACTGGGCGATGAGATGGTCATGTTTGAACTGAACGGCCAGCTGGCGCTGTTGCGTGAAGTGCAGCGTCACCCGGTCACCAGTCGCATCACGCATATGGACTTCATGCGCCTCGATGTGACCAAGCCCATCGACGCCCATGTCTCGGTCCACGGATTGGGAACGCCTGCGGGCGTGCGCAAGGGCGGCGTGCTCGAGCAGGTTAACCGCACGCTCCATCTGCGCTGTCTGCCCGACCGGATTCCGGCCCAGATTGAAGTGGATTGCGCCCCGCTCGACATCAACCAAGCGATCCACGTCAGCGACATCCCGCTGGGCGAGGGCATTGAGATTCTGACACCCGCTCACGATGTGGTCTTCCACGTCGTGATGACGCGTTCGACCACGGAAGAAGAAGCGCCCGCCGCCGCCGCCGAAGGTGAAGGCACCGCCGCCGGTACCGCTGCTCCTGCCGCGTCCTGAGTTAAGGAGAACGCATGCGGTTGATCGTGGGTCTGGGGAATCCGGGCCGCCGTTATGAGGCCACCCCGCACAACGTCGGTTTCGAAGTGCTCGACGAACTGGCGGCCCGTCATGGGTTGCGTTGGCTGCCGTCCCGGAAAGTCGAAGCCGAATACGTCGAAGGCCGGATTGCCGGTGTGGCGTGTACCTTGCTGAAACCCACGACTTACATGAATCTCAGCGGACGGGCGGTTGCCCCGATGCTGCGGCGCGACGGGATTGACCCGGCCACGCATCTGCTTGTCGTAATGGATGATGTGGCGTTGCGGTTGGGCCGGTTGCGGTTGCGCCCGAATGGATCGAGCGGCGGACACCGCGGTCTCGATTCCCTGATCGCCTCTCTGGGCGGTCCCGGTTTTGCCCGGCTGCGGTGCGGAGTCGGGCCCGAGACCGATTCGGAGATCGAGGATCTGGCGGCCTACGTGCTGGCCAAATGGTCCAAATCGGAGCGTGAACAGGTTGCCCGGATGCAAACCCGCGCGGCCGACATTGTGGAAGAATGGCTCACCTGCGAGGATCTGGGGTTGCTTATGTCGCGCAGCAACTGTTGAACGAGCGGGGAGTTGAAGAGTCTCGGAAGTCCGCCAGGCGCGAGCCTTCCGAGTTGTCAAGTGTGTCAAAAGAGGCCGCATGCTGCGGCCGACAACATACAGATCCCTGCCCCGGTCGAACTGCGACGCCAGGAGACCACTCTGGACCGGGGCTGCAAAACCGAAGGGAGGCAATGAAGTCATGGCCCAAAATTACGAGTGTGTTCTTCTCCTGGATCCCACGCTGCCGGACGAAAAAGTCCAGAGTTATGTGGATCAATTCAGCAAAATCGTCACTGCGGCGGGAGGGGAAATCACCCAGACCCAGCCGTGGGGCAAACGCCGCATGCAGTACCAGATCAAGCGCCACAGCGAAGCGCATTACGTGCTGCTCTGCTTCAAACTCGAGACGCCCAGCGCCGCAGTGGTCAACGAGTTTGAGCGTCAGGTGCGTATCAACGACGACCTGCTGCGCGAAATGACCGTCAAGACCGACAAACTGCGTGTCATGGACCCGCCCGCCGCGCTCTCGACGCTCGGCTCGCGCCCGGCCTCGCGCCTGCGCACGGGGGGACGTCCGGACCGTCGCGGTCCCGGGATGCGTCCCGAGGCCGGAGAAGGTGGAGAGCCAGTTGAAGCCGTTGAATCTGTCGAAGGCGAACAGCCGGTCGAAGCCGTGGCCGACAAAGTCGTGGCCGACGAAGTCGGGGTCGACAAAGTCGTGGCCAACGAAGCGGGCGATGCGGAATAAGCAATTGGGGCGCGCGCTGGCGCGTGCCAACGTCTGAGGGAAACGAGGCGCAGCGATGCTGGAACTGAATAAGGTGATGCTCATTGGCAATCTGACGCGCGATCCCGAACTCAGCTATACGACCAGCGGGACCGCTCTGGCGAAATTGGGGTTGGCGGTCAACCGCCGGACCAAGAACCGCCAGACCAACGAGTGGCAGGATGAAACGGCGTTTGTGGATGTGGATGCCTGGACCCACACGGCTGAATTCTGCGCCAAGTATCTGAAAAAGGGAAGCCGGGTGTTCGTGGAGGGCCGCCTGCGCCAGCACAGCTGGGAAGCGCAGGATGGTTCGAAACGCAGCAAACTGAGCGTGACAGCCGAGCGGGTGGAGTTTGCCGATTCCAAACCCTCGTCTCAGCCGGGTGCGGGCGGGGCTCCGGCCTATGGCGCCGCGCCTCAGGCGGCTCCGGCGTATGGGACGGCTCCCGTTCCCCCCCCGCAGGCCCCGATGGGCTATCAAGCCCCGCAGCCCCCTCAGGCGGCTGGGTTCCCCCAGCCCCGCTATGGGGCTCCTCAGGCGGACGAGTTTGCCCCGCCGCCGGACGATAACACGGCCGACGACCTGCCCTTCTGAGAAGGACGGGCTCGTGGCCCAGCACTGCGGTACCACCCGTGCGGCCTGATCCGCCGGGGGCCGCTTGAACGAGAATTGGACTCCAAGGAGACATAGAATATGGTTGAATTGCCGGATGAAGTCAAAAACATGGCCGTGACGCCCGAGCCAAAGCCCGAGCGGACCGGCGAACGTCACGGAAGCGGTAGCCGTGGGCCCGGCCGTGGGCCGGGCGTGGGGGGTGGATTCCGCCGCGGGCCAGGCGGGGGTGGCGATCGCGGAGAGCGCCCCGGAGGGTTCGGGGGACGTGGCCGCGGGGGCGACTCGATGGATGGCGAGGGAGGCCGTCGGCCTTTCCAGCGCCGTCGTCGTCGTCTGTTCGGGAGTGGCAAGGTCTGCCAGCTCTGCGTGCGCAAGATCGAGCATGTGGACTATAAAGACCTCGATCAGTTGAAGTTCTTCGTGTCGAGCCAGGGCAAGATCCTGCCGCGGCGCATGTCGGGCGCGTGCTCGCGCCACCAGCGCATGATCACGACGGCGATCAAGCGGGCGCGTCATATCGCCTTGCTGCCCTTCAAGGCGTAGCAGGAACTGGGAGCGCCGTGGCGGTCGAAATGCCCCAAAGCCCGCAGCCTGAAATGGAGTCGTCTGTTCCTTCGCCGGAACAGACCGATTCCTCCGGGGCGGTGCGTGTGGAACCTCCGCCGATCCCGCGCTCCCGAACCGCCGTCTGGGTTCGCCTGACGGTGTTGCTGGGAACCAGCCTGCTGGTGGCCGTTCTCGCGCAGAGCGGGTTGAGTACGCCGCTGATCTTTTCCGGTCTGGCGGCAGCCGCGGCCTTCTGGGTGCGGGCGGCCTGTCGGCCCGCGACGCCGTGGATATTGTTGCCGGGGTTGGTGTTGCTGGGGTTGGTGGCGGGGGGGCCCTGGGGACAGGTGGTCGTGACGGCGGCGGTGCTGGTGGGGTTTCTCTACCCCAGCCTGGCGCGGTGGATGCCGAAGGAAGTGGACCACTTCTTTGTCCCGCTGGCTCTGTTGTGGGGAGCCTTGGTTCTGGCGGCTCTGGCGGCAGCGGGGTTGGGGGGGCCGAAGGTCCGAGAGCACATGTGGCAGGGGGTGGATACCGAGATCCAGATCACACAGCAGAGTTTTCAGGGTGTGCTGGAAAGTGTCGGGTTCCCTCCGGAGAGTCCCGTGAATCAATGGGTGGGGGAACACCCGCTTTCGACGATTCTGGCGAGTCTTGTGCTGTGGCAAAGCGCCCTGCTCTACTTCCTGATCCGGTGGGTGCGGCGAAAAGAAGGGTGGTTGCACGCGGTTCTGGGCCATCTGGCGCTGTTCAAGGTGCATGTGCGCTACAGTCTGATCCTGATCGTCGGGATGGTTCTGGCGCTGTTAGATCCCTTCGTTCCGGGGGGCTTTCTGTTGAGTGTGGCGGTGCCGTTGCTGGTGGTTCTGGCGACGGCGTGTTTCATCGCCGGAGTGGGGTGCGCGGGGTTCTATGTCTGGGCCTTGCGGCTCCAGGGGCGCCTGATCGGGTCCCGAATCGCGTTGATGGGCCTGTTTGCCGTCCTGGTGACGTTTCCGCAGGCCTTTGCAGTGGCCGGAGTGGTAGATATCTGGCTGGATCTCCGCCGATGGGCGGCCAAGTTGGTTTAACGTGAGTGGGTCGCAGACCTGCTTCGAGAAAGGATGAGATAGATGGAAGTCATTCTGTTTGAAACGGTTCCCTCTCTGGGTACACAGGGCACGGTGGTTTCGGTTGCGCCTGGTTATTTCCGCAACTTCCTCAGCCCGCGCGGGTTTGCGGTCGAGGCGACGGCGGCCAACAAGAGCCGGTTGCAGGACAAAGTGAAACGCCTCGAACGGCTCGCCATGGAAGAAAAACAGGCGGCCAGCAGCGACGCGGCCAAGATGGAAGCGTTGACCCTGACCTTCCAGCTCAAGGCGGGCGAAGACGACAAACTCTTCGGGTCGGTCACCTCGATGAACGTCGCCGAAGCCCTCGCGCAGAAGGGCTTCGAGGTGGATCGTCACCGGATCGTCTTCCCCGAAGCGATCAAACGCCTGGGTCAGTTCACCATTGAGGTCAAACTGCACCATGATGTGGTCGCCAAGGTCAAGGTCCTGGTGGAAAAAGAACCGGAAGAAGCCTGAGCGGTTGGCGCCTGAAACGGTTCTCCGTTCATGCGGCTCTGCCCGGGGGCGAATACGCGCCGGGGTGGGGGTTCGCTTGATTCCAAGCGGACGAGTGTGATTGAATGAAAGGATCGTCCCCTGAAAAGGGGGACGATCCTTTCTGTGCTTCAGAAACCCGGATGAAACGGACGAGGCCGTTCCGGGCATCGGT
>DAOPYU010000069.1:0-1391 GCA_035353095.1 Candidatus Sumerlaeota bacterium
ATGGCCCGAAAAACGGAAACAGACCTGCGGACGCTTCAGGTGCCGCTGAGCATGGCGCGCGACGTGCCGAAACGGCTGCTCGAATGGTACGATGCCAACAAGCGCGACCTCCCCTGGCGCCGGATGCGCAACCCCTACGCCACGCTGGTTTCCGAGTTCATGCTCCAGCAGACGCAGGTGGCCACGGTCGTGCCCTACTTCGAGCGCTTCCTGAAGGAATATCCCACGGTCGCGGCGCTCGCGCAGGCCTCGGAACAGGACGTGCTGCGCCAGTGGGCCGGGTTGGGCTACTACAGCCGTGCGCGCAATCTCCACGCGTCGGCCAAGCGGATCGTGTCGGACTACGGCGGGCGGGTGCCCGACAAGTTTGCCGACCTGCTCTTCCTGCCCGGTGTGGGACGCTATGCGGCGGGCGCCATCGCGAGCATCGGGTTCGACGTGCCGGTGCCCGCCGTGGACGGCAACGTGATCCGGGTGATCGGACGTCTCCTGGCGATCGCCGCCGACCCGGCCTCCCCCCGCGTCCGTCAGGGGTACGAACAGATTGCCGCGCAGCTGGTGCCGCAGGAGCGCGCCGGCGATTACAACCAGTCGGTCATGGAACTGGGCGCGCGGGTCTGTACGCCGGGGCCGGGGAAGCCGGATTGCGAGCACTGCCCCATTTCCGCCTTCTGTCAGGCGTTCGCCCAGGGCGATCCAGAAAATTACCCCCCCGCCGCCAAACGCCCGGACACCGTTCAGGTGGAAGAGGCCTGCGCCGTCGTGCGCGAGGGCGATCTCTGTTTCATCACCCGCTGCTCGGACAATGCGGGGCGCTACCGGAACATGTGGGAGTTCCCCGGTGTCCAACTGGGACCGGACGCCGACGCCCCGGCCGTGTTGCGCGCGCATCTGAAGCGCGAGTTCGGCCTGCGCGTGCGGGTCGGCGAGGAGTGGGCCGAGATCCGCCACCAGGTGACACACCACCGCATCCGCAAGCGGGTGTTCCTCTGTTCGCTCGACAAGGGCGCCACGCCGGACCGCTCCGAGGAGGAGGTTGCCCAATGGGCCACGACGGATCAGATCGCCGCCCTCCCCATCGGCGCGCCCCACAAGAAAATCCTCCAACTCCTCACCGAGAGCCAGGATTTCTTCGGGGGACCGTTTGGGTGAGTAAAATGGAAGAATCGTGAATCTCATACGACCAATAGGACAGATCGGTCCAATAAGACAGAAACGCAATGTGAATGGTCCAAATCTCAAAAAGAAAGGAGGTGATTTCAAATGCGAAAATCCTTATCCCTGATGGCTGGAGGGGTTTGTCTGGCGTTGATGGTGTCCGGGGCTTCGGCTCTGGAGGTCGGCGGGTACACGGTGAAGAGTGAGAAGGCTTTCCGGTACCGCGTGACGCT
>DAOPYU010000069.1:1491-14102 GCA_035353095.1 Candidatus Sumerlaeota bacterium
CGCAGCCGTCCCTGATGTGTACCCTCTCGTTCGCTCAGAAGGACGAGAAGTGGTCGTACATGGTCCTGGGCCTGAAAGGCAAGGCCGACGAGAAGACGGACCCGGGTCTGAACCTGGTGCGGCTCGGAACGCCCTTCAAACTGGGCCTGACGGCGGAGTTCAAAGAGGGCAAGCTGGAAGTGACCGGCGCGATCAAGGACGCAGAAGAGCAGACGTTACGGACTGCCCGCCACGGCGAAAAAGAAGTCGTGCCGCACCTGAAGCTGACCGGACCCGACGGCCAGGCGTTTGAGGACAAGGATCTCAGCTATGGGTGAGACGGAACCTGCACCCACTCCGTTGGAGTGGACAAAAAAGGCGAGTATCAGGCCGAAATGACTCTGAACCTCGGTCCCTACCAGGCTGAGTCCGACTTGAAGGATGTGAAGAAGGTCCAGAACTGACCGCCCCGCGCGGTGGGTTCCGGGCTTTTTTTGTTGGGGGGCTTTTGACCGGTTGAGACCGGAGAAAGCGCCACATTGAACCACGAAACACACGAAATACACGAAAGAATGCAGTCTTCGTGTGTTTTGAGTGTTTCGTGGTTTTTCTTTTTCAGGGAAGCAGACGGGATATCGGGATTTACCGATATCGAACATCTGGAATCTTATCCTGTAAATCCTGTTATCCTGTTTGTGAACTTTTCCGGTTCGAAACCGGAGAGGCACACAAAATTGAACCACGAAACACACGAAATGCACGAAAGAAAGCGGTCTTCGTGTGCTTTGGTGTTTCGTGGTTTTCTTTTGTTGGGGAAGCAGACGGGATAGTGTGATTTACCGATATCGAACATCTGGAATCTTATCCTGTAAATCCTGTTATCCTGTCCGGTCCTTTTTAGTTTTCTATGAACGATAACCTTATATGAAATCGCCACGCCGGCACCCCCCATTTTCGGGGACACCGGCGTGGCGGACTTCTGTGGATCACTTCGATTGGGGATCGGTTGTCTCAAATCGAGATCTTCAATCCTCGATCCTGACCTTGATCTCGTCCGAGTTGCCCTTGAGTTCCGGGGCGTACATGGCCGAGATGCGGGCGGGCAGGGCGCTGAACTGGCCGGGCGTTTCCGCGCGCATGCGGTAGGCGACGCTGTGCTTGCCGCGGGCCAGCTGGCGCGCGAAGAAGCAGACGCGTTCGTCGCGCAGCTCCATGTAGGCGCCCAGGGCGTTGCCGTTGTAACCGCTGCGCACTTCGACCGGCTCGAACCCGGCGGCCTTCATGTCCTCGATCACGATGTACTCGTAATCGTTCTTGCTCTCGATGACGAGTTCGATCTCGGCCAGATCGCCGCTCTTGAGGACGCCGAGGTTTTCGATGGGGACCCGTTCGTATTTCTCGGTCTTCTGGCTCACGGCCTGGCCGCGCGCGCCCGCCACGTTGACCTGCTTGTCCACTTCCTTCAGTTTGTAATACTTCCGCTCGATCTTGACCTCGAGGCCCGCCTGGGTGATGAAGTCCTCCAGGGTGAAGTTCGTGAGGTAGGCGTTGAAGTAGAGCGCGCCGGTTCCCTTCTTGCGCAGTTCGACGGTGTGTTTGCCCGTTTCGACCGCGTCGCCGAAGAGGACGAACTTGTTGTCGAACGAGAAGAGGTTCTCGGCGTTGATCGTGACTTCCTTCTGCTTCTTGCCGTCCAGGAACACTTCGAGCGTGAGTTCGGGTTTCATTTCGCCAGTGGCGCGCAGGTAGTCGGCGAACGCTTCGACGCAGAGGGCCGTGTCGCGGGTGGACTTCCAGTAGGTGGCGTGCTTGCGGTTGTTGAGCAGGTACTTGACCAGGCGCGAGGCGGTTTCGCTCTTCGGGTCCACCTGGGCCAGAAGTTTGAGGTAATAGGCCTGCGCTTCGTACTCGCTGCCGTACCAGCACCACCAGTAGCCCTCGTTACCCAGTTCCAGCCAGGCTGTCTGGTTTTCGTCATCCTGTTTCAGGAACTGTTCGATGTTGCGGCGCAGCATGTCGCGCTCTTCCACGCGGTTCTGCTTGTGGAAGGCGAGGGCCAGCATGGACTTGGCATAGACCGCCAGGTCGTTGCGGTCGCGGTAGAGGAAATCGCCCATTTTCTTGTCGGCGGCGTTCGCATCGGTCAGGACCATATAGACGAAGGCGTCGAGGTTGTCGGCTTTCTGTTTCTTCGGTTCCTTGTCTTTGGCCCAGTTCTCGATCTTCTGGATTTCCTCGGCCTCGTTGCGTTTGAGCCACTGGATGCCCTTTTCCAGTACCCCCGGGACGATGGCGACGCCGTTGGCCGCGGCCATCTGGAGGCCGTGGACCACGTAGGCTGTGGTGTGAGCGGAGGAGTGTTCGCCGAATCCGGAGAACCAGCCCCACCCGCCGTCGGAGAGCTGCATGGAGGCGAGGCGCTGTACGCCGTTCTTGACCATGTCGCGGACGGTTTCTTCCTCGAAGACGGGGTTGCGGTCGTAACGCTGCCACTGTTTGGCGCGCTCGGCATCGTTGCCGATTTCCTGCGCGTTGAGGTTGGTGCGTTTCTCCTGGATCGCCTTGAGGTTCAGGCCCATCTCCTGAAGGATCTTCTGGGTCATGACGGTCGGCAGGAAGCGGTTGAGCGTCTGCTCGGTGCAGCCGTAGGGGTAATCCACCAGGTAGGGGAGCGCGTCCACCATCGCGCCGGCGAGGGTCGGTGAGTAGCGCACTTCGAGGCGGGATTCGTCAATGCGGCGTGCCTCGGGCACGTCGAGCGTGATCGTTCCACTCTCTTTTTCGGGACGGATGACGCCGCTGAACGATTCGGTCTTGAGCATGCCGTGGACCTGGACCGGGAAGGTCATCTGCATGGCGTCCGATTCGACCTGGGTGAGGGCTTTCATGCGGATGACAGCGTCGCCCTCCTTGACCGCCTTGACGCGCCAGTTCACGCGTCCTTCGCCGTTCGCTTCGACCTGGACGGTCTGTTTCGTTTCGCCCATCGGTTCGAGGCTCTTGCCGTCAATTTCGAGGACCGCCTGGACGTTCTGCGCGTCCTGAAGGTAGTTGTGGATGTTGGCCGAGAGGACGACCTCGTCCTTCTCGACGAAGAACCGGGGCGCCTGAAGCCGCAGTAGGAGGTTCTTCGAGGTCACCACCTCGGCGCTGCCTTCGCCGACCTTGGTGCCGTGTCCCAGCGCCCACGAGCGGATCTTCCAGGTGGTGAGGTTCTCGGGCATCGGGACCTCGACCTCGCAGACGCCGTTGACGTCAGTCGTCAGGGCTCCGGCCCAGAAGGCGGTGTCGGCGAATTCCTTGCGGACGGTGGCCTCGGCCATGGGGGCTTCGCCGGCTGCCTGCCCATCAGAGGATACTTGGAAGATACCCCCCGCCATTTCCGCCACCGGCGCTGCAGCCGGGGCCACCATGTCCGCCATGACCTCGCCTTTGGCTTCCAGTCGGGCGCTCTTGGTCATCATGCGCATGGCGGGTCTTCCCCCTCCGAATCCTCCGGAACGGCCATCGGCATAATTTACATTTGAATCGAACAAGGATATGACGCCCCGTGTCGCGCTCTCATCCGCGACGGTTTCTCCGAAGATACCCAGATTGGCCATGCCGTCGAGGCCGGGCAGCGGCCAGTTCCGGCACCAGAGGTCGAGGCTCGATTGCGTCATGGGGTTGTGGTTCCGACGCCATTTCCAGAAGAACTCCTTGATTTCGGGGACATTCGACCCGCCCGAGATGTATTCGACCGACTTGTCATAAACCGACATCACGAGCGAACCGGTGAAGGGCTTGCCGTCGAGTTCGGTGACGGTGACCTTGACCTTCGCCTTTTCGCCGGGTTTGTATTTTTCGGACGAAGGTTCGACCGAGACGTTCAACGTGCGCTTTTCGGGCGGAACGACGATCTCGCGGGTTTCGGTATAGATCTTCCCGCCGCTGACGGTCAGCGCCTCGACGAAGAAGTTCGGCATGTCCTTCTGGGTGACTTCGATTTCCTCGAGGGTGCTCTTGCCCTGGAGGCGCAGGACCTTCGGCGCCAGGCAGACCCCGTTGGCCGGGCGGATGAAGAGCAATACGGTCGAGTTCACCTGGTCGGTGTTGATGGCCAGTTGGACCTTCTCGCCGGGCGCGTATTCGCGCTTGTCCGTCACCAGTTCGATTTCGCTGAATCGGAACTCCTTGCCGTCGAATCCTTCCCCCCGGACGGTGAAGATGTAACCGCCCTCGATGGCGTGTCCCTTCGAGTCGGTGACGGTGTAGGACAGGCGGTACTGGCCCGGTTCGGAGGCCTTCATCTGCTGATGCGCCGCGCCGTCCTCGCCGGTCGCGAGCGTCCACTCCTGCGCCACGGTTTCGACCGGTTTGCTGTCTTTGTCGTAGGTAATTTTGAAGAGTTTCAGCGCTCCGCTGCCCTGGACGGGTTTCCCGTCGAGGCGGCGCGCGGCGAAGTGGGTTTCGATCACGTCGCCCACGCGGTAGTACCCGCGGTCCACCCAGGCATGGACCTTGAACGGCTCGCGGGCCACGAGAACGGAACCCGTCCCCACAATCGTCCGGCGCGACTCGTCCGTCACTTCGGCGGAGATTTCGTACTTGTGATCCTGGTCGCCGTGCATCTCTTTGGCCAGGGCGGTGTCGATCGGGATACGCAGGGTGCCGTCCTTGCCGATGGAGACTTCCCCCTCGGCGACGACTTCCGGCGGGTCGTGGCGCTGTTGCGGCCACCAGATGAAGTGCGGGCGCAGACAGCCCCAACTCTTCCATCCGGGGTACCAGCTGTAGTCGTAACCGAACCACCAGTAGCCCGCGCCGTAGAACCAGTCCCACACGGCCGGGGGATACCAGCGCGCTTCGTGAGGGGTGCGGTTGACTTTGTATTTAACCCTGGCGTTTGTCACGGGCGCGCCGAAGTAATACTTTGCTTTGACCAGAGCCTCAATCTTCTCGCCCAGCATGACGGGTTCCTGGGGCGCTTCGACCGTGACCTCGAATTCGGGTTTCTTGTATTCCTCGACGCGGAAGGTTCCACCGCCCTGTTGAGGCTGAGGCGCAGTCAGGGCGATCCGATAGACGCCAAGCGGCGCTTCATCTTCCAGGGAGAGCGACCCTTCCCATCCTCCATAGGCGTCCGTGGTGATTTGTTTCTCGACGATTTTTTCATTCCGGGGGTTATAGATGACCAGAGGGAAACTCTGATTGGCGAATCGCGAGGCGTCGGCCTGGTCGTACTGGGCTTCGCGGACCCAGACCTTGAACTTCACCTCCTGTTTGGGACGGTACACGGGGCGGTCGGTGACCACATAGGTTTTCGTCATATTGTATTCGACATCGTGCCGGGGTTGATACCAGACATTCGAGAAGCCGAAGAGGGCGAAGCGGCCCTGCTGGGGACCGCGGGCGATGGCCACCCATTGGAAGTCCTGGGGCAGATTCTGGGCGGTCGGGGTCACCAGGCCGTTTGCGTCCGAGAATTCGGCAACATCACGGGTCAGAATGTTCATCTGGCGTCCGGTATTCTGCGGGTTTTGTAGAAATTCCATCTTGTAGCCGAAGAATTCGACGTTGGCCTTCTCGACCGGCGCGCCCGTTCGGGCGTCTGCGATGTAATAGAGATTCTGGTTTTCCATCTGTTTCCGGACGATCACCGTGTTGGTCAACCAGATGACGATGTGGCTCGTGTTGCCGTCGGCCATCTGGGCTTCGAGGAAATACGCTCCCGATTTCTGGAGGGGTGTGGTGACCGTGATGCGCTTGTCGAAGTGGTTCGGCAGGGGTTCGAGCCCCAGATCCCACTCGGCAACAACCGCTTCGAGGTACTTTTCCTGTTCTTTATCGAGCAACCGGAAGCCGATGTCACCGAGGGCGACTTTCTCGCCCTGCAGTTCTTTGGGGTTGGATTTCAGGTATTCCTTGAGGTCGGTCAGGATTTTTTCCATGTTGATGGCGCGTGCCTTGAAGTGGACCTTCTGACCGTTGCGGAAGCGGAAGTCCACCGTGGCGCCCTGCCCGGCGGGTTGCGTCACGATTGGTTCGAACTCGCCCCAGTTCTTGAGGATCTGATCGAGCCGCTTCTGTTTCGTTCCATTCGGGTCCTTGTATTTTTCCATGCTTTTGTGCCAGTACTCGGCCGCCCGGGGGTATTGCCGCCGGTTCTCGAATGTTTCTGCAAGCCTGTTGCAGGCCTGTTCCCCGTACCCCGACTGGGGTTTTTCTGCGATTTGTTTCAACAAGAAGATGGCGTTGAATTCGTCCGGCAGTTTGAACCGCTTGACGCCCGTGGCCAGGCGTGCGATGGTTTCGTCCTCGCCCAGGGTGTGGAGTTGGAAAGTCCCCGTTTCACTTTTCTGGTCCGATTCGGACTGGCGTCCGTTGAAATAAGAACCGTACTGGGCCAGGGTTTGCACGCCGAACTGATTTTCGGCGAACTGCGCGCGGCGTGTCAGCACCTCGTCGGTCCGGTTCGGGTCCGTCTCGACGGCCTGCATGAGGGCCCAGCGCCACCGCTCGCCGTCGTTTCGGGCGTCGGCGAAGCTTTTTGCCAGGGGATAGAAGACGGGGTTCCCCGCCTCGTCCACCGGCGCGCCCTGTGCTCCGCTGAACCGCCCGGCATACCCTTCTTCCGTGTCGGGCAGGGTCTCGAGATCGCTCAAGACCTGCAGTTGCCAGGCGCCGTCATACCCCCGGAACCCCATCAGTATGTCGGAGAGCAGAAGGTAGAAGTTTCCCACGCCCACATGGTCGGATTCGGTTTCGAGGAGAGGAAAGGCCTGGCGCATGAGTTGTAACGCGCGGATACGGTCGCGTTCTTCGCAGTTGGCGAATTGTCCGCCGCCCCGGTGCTGTCCCCGTTCGAACTGCCCGGCAATGAGGAAGCCCTGATGGTTCGAGTGAAAATACATCTCGGCGGCGACCTGCAGGACCCGCCAGTTCTTCGGGTATGCGGTCACGGCGGCTTCGCACAGGGCGTCCTGATCGCGCTCCTGGTTGAGTTGGCGCAGGCAATCCACCGCCCAGCGGAGGCAATCATGCGCGTTTTGAGGGTCGTTCGCCGGGCCCAGAATCAGGGACCGGTAGGCCTCGAGCGCTTCCTTGAAGTTGCCGTCCTGCTGGAGTTTCAGGGCTTTTTCTTTCGTCATCCCCCCCCCCTCCTTCGGTTCTGCGGCCCCCGCGGGACAAAAGGGAACCAGGCAGAGGGTCATTCCAATCAGAATTCTTATCCACGTGCGCATAATTTTTCCTCCCGGGATGCGAGTCAAACGGTTGAACAGGGCGGTATTACCCTACCACGTAAGGGAACAGACACTCCAGTCGGAAGTTTGTTCCCGGAAAGAAAAGGGCGCATCTTGAAAGTGTGACCATGGGGTGAGTTGTAAGATTCCCCCCGCCCCACCCACAACAGGCGCTTGCCCGGGTTGATCTGATACCCCACGGTGTTGCTGAAAATGTCGTGTCGGGTTGTTGTCCTGGGACAACAAATCTTCCTGTGTTTTGCGTAGTTCGCGAATCAGGCCGCTGCGGTGGTTTCGGGTGTTTGGGGCGCTTTGGAAGCCCGACGGCGGCGTCGACGGAGGATTTCCAGGGCGCTCTGGAGTTCTTCGCACCGGAGGAGTCGCGCCGCTCCCAGGAAGATCGCCGCGCCCGCGCCGCCCGCCACCAGGAGGTTGGCCAGCGCCATCTGCCAGGAGGCGGTGAGGAACCCGCCGAGGTGGGTGGCGATCAGGAAGCGCACTCCCCAGCCCGCCGCGGCGGCGAGCAGCGACGCGGTGAGGATCTTCACCAGCGACAAACCCACCCCTTCGACGTACAGGCCGGTGTGGCGACGCAGTGCCAGAAGCATCCAGGCCACATGGATCATGGCGGCCAGCGACCCAGCCAACGCCAGTCCCCGGTGCTGCAACGGCCCGCGCAGGGCGAAATTCAGGCCGATGAAAATCACCGTCGTGCCCGTCCCGATCAGGACCGGGGTCAGGGTGTTCTGGACCGCATAGAACGCGCGATTGAGCAGGGCCTGGCTGGAAAAGGCAAACATGCCGATCGAGAGCATCACGAGCATCTGGGCGGTCAGTTCGGTATCGGCGGCGGTGAACTTGCGGTATTGCATCAGGATGGCGATGAGGTCGGTCGCGAAGACCATGAGGAACAGGGAGAGAGGGATGCTGAGGAACCAGAGGGTTTTGAGGCCGCGCGAGAAGGTGTGGCGCATCTCGTCGCGCTTGCCAGTAGCGGCCAGAGCCACCAGGGCGGGAAATACGGCGATACTGATGGACTGCCCGACGATTCCCAGCGGCGCCTGCATCAGTTTGTTGGCATTCTCAAGTCCCGAGACCACTCCATCGGCCAGGGTTGAGGCGAACATCCGGTTGATGAAGGTATAGACCTGGGGCAGTCCCAGCCCCAGCAGGACCGGCAGCGCCAGTTTACCGACCCGCTTGACCCCGGGATGGCGCAGGTTGAGCGACCAGTGGTAATGAGCGCCCATTCTCCGCAGACAATACACCGGTATGATGAAGTTTCCCACGATGGCGCCCACCAGAACGCCCCAGGTCATGCCTTCAATCCCCATGTACGGACCGAGGAGAAACGCGCCGAGGAGAATGCCCAGATTGTAGATGTTCGGCCCGAGCGCCAGCGCCATGAAATGGTTGCGTGCGTTGAGGACGGCGAGGAACACGCCGCCGAGGAAGAAACTGATCTGACCCGGCAGGATGATTCGGGTCAGGTGGGCGGTGAGTTTCAACTTTTCCGGACTGAAACCAGGCGCCACGAGATGCGTCAGCGGCACGGTGAAGATTTCGCCCAGAACGACCAGTCCCCCGATGACCAGCGCCAGGAAGGTCGTGATCGTGGAGAACACCTCCCAGGCCTCGTCTTCCTGACCGTCCGAGAAATACTTTGAAAACACCGGGAGAAAAGCCGACGAGAAAACGCCCCCGGCCAGGAGGAAAAACAGGATATCGGGAATACTGAACGCCATGCGGTACACGTCGGTCTGGGCGTTCATGCCAAACACGATCGAGATGACGGATTCGCGCAACAGGCCCAGAATACGGCAGATCAGATTGGCCACCATCAGCAGTCCGGCGGCCCGGACAATCGTGTGCGATCCGGTCTTGGGAGGGGCGCCCGCACCGGCGCCACTTGTCGAATTTTCCATGAAGAGCCCCAGGTTCCTTTCTTTCCCCCCTCACTCAAACGTAGAACTATCGGGTTTTCAGGCCGTGAGAGTCAAGGACGATCTTGGGGGTGGTGAGGATGGGGTGCATCCCCCGAATTCGAGGGAAGGATGGTTGTGATCAACCGAATCTATCGGGGGAAAATTTTATGGGGGGTAAAAAGCCCGAAGGGCTTATACATACGCTAGCCCAGGGCGAGCGTAGCGTCGCCCTGGGAAAAGGCGTTCATTTTACGAACCCTGAAAGGGTTCAACTATAGAGGGGGCCAAGAGGGGAAAGGCGAGATTTGTTGTGCCCCTTCAGGGCACGGAGGATAACGAACCGGTTACCCAGGGCGGCGCTTCGCTTGCCCTGGGCTAGCGTATGTAGAATCCTTTCAGGATTCTTTCGGCCCCGAACCTTCCGGTGTTTGTTTTGGGTATTTCTGTGTCGGATGTTACCAGACCATTCAAATTTCAGTGAACCTTCTCACGAATTCGGGGGATGCACCCGTGAGGATGGGGAGATAGGACCGATCGGACCGATCGGACGGATCAGACTGATAGGGACGAATAGTTGGGGGTTCTACCACGTCACTTCCGCCGCCGGGGCCGGGACGACGATGTAGAGGGGTTCGATGTCGAGGAGGACGTAGTTCCAGCCGCCAGTGTGGGACTTGAGGCGCTGGGAGGTGACGCGTTCGCCGGTCAGGTCGTAGAGTTCGGCCTGGGCGCTTTCGGGCCAGTGGAACGAGGCGACGGTTCGTTTTCCTCCGGCGCGGCGGTTCTGGGGTACCCACGCGGCCAGGAGGGTTTCTTTCTGGCGCGAGAAGGAATAGACCTCGAGATCCTGGCTTTCGAACGACCAGTTTTCCGTGGGTTGCGCGTTGGAGAGGCGCTGGAGGGCGGTGACCCAGGTAATCGCCTGGAGGCGGGGTTGACCGGGATCGGGTCCGGCGGAGGTTCGGGCGAAAAGGCCGTTCCCTGTTTTGTCCTCCGTCGGGTCGAGCAGTCGGGCGGCGGTGAAATAGTGGAAGTTGTGGTAGCGCGCCCAGATGAGTTTCTTGAGGGTTTCGCTGGCCTGGAGGCGTTCGTAGCGGATGCTGTTGTTGGTGCAGGGGAAGGCGGCGTGGCTGATGGCGCGCGGCTTGAGGGCGAACGGGGTGTTGCGGGTGAGCTGGTCGAGGAGGGCGTTGAATTTTTTCGCGTCGGCGAGGGTTCCGTCGGTCCGGAAGTCGAGCACGTCGAAGAAGGAGGCTTCGGGGCTTTTGAACAGGTCGGGCAGGAAGGTCGGTTTGGTCGAGACGGGCGCGATGCCGCCCAGGGCCACGGTGGCGCGGCGCGAACGGATCTTGACGGTGTCGTACCCGGTCTGCGCGAATGATCGGAAGGCGGCGGCATCGCCGGGGAAGGAGGGACCGTTGGGTTCGTTCCAGAGTGCGAACTCGTCTGTTTTCAAGGCGTCGCGCATCAGGAACGCCTGGAGGAAGGCGGCGGTCTGCTGGGCGTCGGGAAGTTGAGCATTCCCGGCGGGATCGGGCGTTTGCGGGGAGGAGGCGCCTCCGAGGAGACCGATGAAGCGGATGTTGCGGGCGGTGGTGTCGTTGGTGAGCTGGTCGAAGACGCGCCAGTCGGTTTCGCCGGGTTTGGCCGGGTCGCACAGGTCGGTCTGAGCCAGGCTGGTCCGCAGGCGGCGGAGGCCCAGGCGCGCGAGGGCGTTGAGGGTAAAAGCATAGTCGGAGTCGGGGGTGTTCCGGCCCGCTTTCAGGTCGGCGGCCAGGTCGGGCTGGTTGACCGCGAAAAAGGGGTCGCCGGGCGGGTCGGGCGGTTTGGGCAGGAGGAGAAAACTGAGGCGGTCGGCCGTCTGGGTGTCGAGGTCGGGCGCCCCGTCCTGCCGGTTCCACCAGAAGAGGTAGTAGATGCCGTTTTTCAGGCCGCCGAAGTAGAGGACGCGTTCGCCATCGGCGAGTTGGCCGTAGCGGAGTTGTTTGCCCGCTGCGTCGAGGAGCATCCAGCGCCCCTGGGCCTGGGGAGGCAGTTCGAGGCGTGCCAGATCGCCTTCGGTGAAGAGGCAGTTGTCGCTGGCGATGCGGGGGACGCCCTGTTGCTCCGAGGCCGGCAAGTTCAGCGCCATCAGGCACACGAAAAAGAAGGGGAGGTGTCTGAAAAGCAGGCGCATGGGGGAAACTCCGGAAATCTGTGGAAACGGTACTTATGCACACCGTCTGAAATGATTCTATTCGGAGACGGGGGCGTTGGCAAGGGGGATGGTTTCGTCGGGGACGAATTGGACCCAGGTACGTTCGAGTGCGCTTCGCAGGCGGCGTAGATATTCCTTGTGAGGAATCATCTGGATGCCGAACTGCGCGAGGTGGTCGGTGGGGAACTGGGTGTCGAGGAGGGTGAACCCCTGGGCGCGCAGGTGGTGGACCAGGAACGCCAGACTGGCTTTCGAAGCGTCCCGGACGGTGTGGAACATGGATTCCCCCATGAACGCCCCCCCGAGGGCGATGCCGTAAAGGCCCCCGGCAAGTTGGCCGCCGCACCAGGCCTCGACGCTGTGGGCTTTGCCCTGTTCGTGCATTTCACAATAGATTTCGATGATTTCGGGGGTGATCCAGACCTGTTCCGGGTCTTCGTGGGTACGCGAACAGTGGGTCATGACCTCCCGGAAGGCCTGGTTGATGGAGAACTGGAACCTGCCGCTGCGCAGGGTTTTGGCCAGGCGGCGCGGCACGTGGAAAGTCTCGAGGTCCAGAATGGTCCGGGGTTCGGGCTGATACCAGTTGATTTCGCCGGTTTCGGGATCGCCCATCGGGAAGATTCCCTGCCGATAGGCGTATTCCAGGAGTTCCGGTGTGATGCGGAGGGGCGGTGGGGGAGTGTCGTGGGTCTGGTCCATGGTGAGTCACCGGAATGGGAGCGTATCACCAATTCTTTGGGAGAGCAAGTTCAAGGTGGAACGGAAAATGGGGCGCTTGTTTTCTCTGTGCAAAAGAGGGGCTGTATGGACCCCGGATTCTGTTCAATTGCGGGAAAATATCCTGCAATCTGAAAATGACTCTGGGCGGTTGGGGGAGGAATACGCTTTCTTTTTCTGTGTCAGGAAAGAATGGGGTTTTGTTGTTTCGAGTGGCCTATTTGGGTGGAGCGTGATACGTTGAAGCGATGAGTGTGGGGGGTAGGGGACAGAACAGTAAGGGGGAAGCAACCATTTCCACGCGAGCATTCAATAAATTCCTGATCTTGTTGCCGATTGGCGTGCTGGGGGTGTGTATCGCGGCGATCGCGTATTTCTTCCGGTTGGATGCGAAAGATCCGGCGGAGTATGAAGAGCGGGTGGCGCTCGAACAGAACATCCCCACGGTGGAAGTCAAGCAGATGGCGAATTCGGGGACGCTGACTCCGGGCAAGGGGAAGCCGTCCGCGCTTCCGGGCAGCTGGCCCCAGTTCCGGGGACCGCAGCGCGATGGGATTGCGCGTCCGC
>DAOPYU010000070.1:0-14085 GCA_035353095.1 Candidatus Sumerlaeota bacterium
CACCCGTGTATTCATTTTTGAGCATGGTGCTCAAAAATGAATACGCTGTAAAAAACTTCTCCAGCGGAAGACGAATTTCCCGGGCGACAATCGGAAGGCATGGATACCCCCCAAAAAAACCGATTCGGTTGACTTCCCGGTGGCCGTGCCGACTTTCAGGTATTTACGGACTCTGCTTCTCGCTTGACAGAATCCCCCGGATTTTACTAAAGTTTCTCCCGGTTTGGTCTTTTTATGGAATCTGCGCAAGAAAGGTTGGCGGGATCGTGAAATGTCCTGTTTGCCGGGAACAGATGGTGGTCCTGGAGTATGACGCTGTCGAGGTGGATTACTGCCTGATCTGCGGGGGGGTCTGGCTCGACGCCGGAGAACTGGAATTGCTGTTCAGCGACGAGCAGGAGGGACGGGATTTCCTGGCCCGCCGGGGTCCGTCTTACTCCGGGAACGAAAAACCGCATCCGTGTCCGATCTGCGGGAAAAAAATGACCAAGGAACTGGTCGCCGGGGAAACGTCCGTTCTTTACGACCATTGCCCGCAAGGCGATGGCCTGTGGTTTGACCGGGGAGAACTGGCCACGATTCTGCGTCAGAGTGGCGCCCTGAGTAACGTGACGGTGTCGGATTTTCTGAAGGATCTTTTCGGCTCGGAAACCGGGGGCATGATGAGTCCCCCCACTTCCCAATCTTAAGGGCGGGGCGCACGGCGCAGCCGCAGGAGCAGGAGAACGGAATGAAAGGACTGACGTTTCTGGCAATGATGGGGGGGGGAGTGGTCTTGCTGCTCGGGTTGCTGGCCCTGGTGGTTGTGGTGTTGTACAACGCACTGGTCGGCCTGCGCAACCAGGTGAAGAACGCCTGGGCGCAGATAGACGTCCAACTCAAGCGACGCCACGATCTGATCCCGAACCTGATCGAGACGGCCAAGGGGTATGTGAAACACGAGCGCGGGACGCTCGAGAGCGTCACGCAGGCACGCAACCTGGCGGCCCAGGCGTCCGGGGTGGGCGAGCAGGCCAAGGCCGAAGCGGCGCTGAGCCGGGCGGTGGGCAGTTTCTTTCTGGTGGTGGAAAACTATCCGGAACTGAAGGCGAATCAGAACTTTCTGGCCCTGCAGGAGGAACTGACCTCGACGGAAAACAAGATCGGGTTTGCCCGCCAGTTCTATAACGACCAGGTGATGCTCTTCAACAACAAGATTCAGATGTTCCCGTCCAACCTGATCGCCGGTATGTTCAACTTCCAGAACGCCGAGTTCTTCGAGGTCGAGGACGCCGCCGAGCGCGAAGCGCCCAAGGTTCAGTTCTGAATTCCATCCGGGTTTTCGCCGCAGGATGAATCCGAAGAGATCCGCACGAACGAACATTGTTTTCGTGCTTTCTCATGGCCTTTTGTGGTTCAATACGCCTCGTGCCGTCTGTTGTGTCTCTGCGGTTGCGACCCGATGCGACGTGCAGGGGACGCCTCAAGGGAAGGCACGGATCTTCTCCCAGAGAGCGAAATACCGGCCAGGAGGATGGGCATGAACAGTTCCCGCAGCGTCAGCAGAATCGTGTGTTTCGGAGCCCGCAGAGGCGGGGGACGGAGATTCGCGTGTGTCGCGGTTCTGGTGGGGGCCCTGTGCCTGACGGCCTGTTCCCGGTTCAAGACTCCGGAAACGGAACCCCTTTTCGCCACCGGACACGGTTCGTTTTCCGGCACAAAGACACTGACGGAGCCGGGCGCCGGAACGCCGGGAATATTGCCCAACTGGGCCCGGGAAACCTTCGAGGAATCGGGAGAAGCCCGCTTGCCCCAGGGGGCGCAAACCCCGGTCGAGGCGATGCTGACCGCCCGGCGCCAGGCAAGCGACGCGGCGTTGCGCCGACTGGCCGCCCGCGTGATCCAACTGCCCGCCACGGCGGAACAACCCCTGGCCCACCTGATGCAGACGCGTCCAAACCTTCAACAGCAAGTCGAGGAAATCATCCGGACCAAGACCCGGTTCAAAAACATCTCGACCCCCGAAAACGCCGAGACGTTCCGCCTGCAGGCGGAACTCGACCTGGCGCCCCTCGCCGACCTGGTGGCGGGCGAGAGCGCCCCGAAAACCCCGGCCACCGCTCCCCGCAAGAAAGCCCGCATCGAGAAAGCCCACACAGCCGAGGATCGCGAAGCCTATCGCGTGGCACAGAAAGACGCCCGCGCGGTCCTGCTGCAACAGGTGGGCGAAGAAATGCTGACGCCCAACTACACCGTGCGCATGCGGATGGCGACCGACCCGGCGGCCCGCGAGACAGTCGAGAAAGCCGTGCGCGACGCAAAAATCGTGTCGGCCACCTTCCCGCAGCCGGGCGAGTGCGAAATGGTGCTGTCGCTCGAACTGGAAGACCTGCTCAACCGCCTGCGCAGCCGGGACTGAGCCTCGCAACGGCCTCTCTCACTCAGAACCGCCGAGGGTGCTTCAACGACGCTTCTGAGGCTGAGACCCTTCGAGTACAGAAAACGAATCTTTCTTGTGCCTGGGGGCAAAACCGGTCTTGGCTCTGTCCCCTTTGGGGTGAGATTTTGTCTTACCACGCCAATCGGGAGATTGGCGGTCCCGGGAACCGCTTTCTCCCCCTGAAAATGGGCATTTCCGGGAGGGCGGGCGTCTCGCCCGCCTGAAAGGAAAGCCGTTGCAGGGATGCTTCAACGACGCTTCTGAGGCTGAACGATGGCATTTTATGTATGTTTTATAGCACTTTAGAGAAGGCTTCCTGTGCCCCGGAGGAACCTTCCATGAATTGCTTCGCAGACTTGTAAGCCCGCGAAGAACCTCGAGGGAAATTTCTCCGGGATTCAAGAGCGGCGGCAATGTTTCTCTCGAAATGCCCTATCCTGAACCCGTCCCACCTCACGCCATTTCTTCCACTTCGGCCTGTTCGAAGGCGGCTTTTTCGGCGGCCCATCGGGCGCGCAGGGCGGGGAGCGAGTCGGTCTGGATCGCCTGACGCAGCTGCGTCATGCAGTCCTTGAAAAAGTGCAGATTGTGAAGCGTCATGAGGCGCGCGGAAAGGATCTCGCCGCACTGGTAAAGATGGCGCAGGTAGGCGCGCGAGTAGTGGCGGCACGCCTCGCAGACGCAGGTTTCATCAAGAGGACGTGGGTCGAGGGTGTAGCGACTGTTGCGGATGTTGCGCGTGCCACCGCGGACATAGGCGCGTCCGTTGCGTGCCACGCGGGTGGGCATGACACAGTCGAACAGGTCCACTCCGCGCTCAACGCATTCGAGGAAGTCCTCGGGCGTGCCGACCCCCATCGCATAGCGGGGTTTTCCGACGGGCAGTTCGGCCAGCGCCACCTCGAGGGCCGGGTAAAGCTCCTCTTTGGTCTCGCCAACGCTCAGGCCACCGATGGCGTAACCGGGCAGGTCGAGTTCAACGGTACGGCGGGCGGACTCGGCGCGCAGATGCGCGTACACGCTCCCCTGTACGATGCCAAAGAGGTTCTGCTCGTCACGGTTGGTCCAGGCGGCCTTGCTCCGTTCGAGCCAGCGCAGGGTCAGTTCCATGGACTTGCGGGCATCCGCCTCGGCGCAGGGGTACGGGGTGCATTCGTCGAAAGCCATGAGGATGTCCGAACCGAGGTTCTGCTGGATGGCGGTGGCTTTCTCGGGCGTGATGAGATGGCGCGAACCGTCAATGGGGGACGCGAACTCGACCCCTTCCTCGCTCATTTTACGCAGTTTGCTGAGAGAAAAAACCTGGTATCCCCCGCTGTCGGTGAGAATAGGTCCGTTCCAGTTCATGAAGCGGTGGAGTCCGCCGAGCTGGCGCACGGCCTCGTCACCCGGGCGCAGGTAAAGATGGAACGTGTTGGCCAGGATCATCTCATAGCCCAGGCCGGCCACCTCGTCGGTCGTCATGGCCTTAACGGTGGCGCGAGTCCCCACGGGCATAAAAGCCGGGGTATGGACGGTTCCGTGCGCCAGGTGGAGCAGGCCGCTGCGCGCGGGAGAAGTCGAGGCGGTGTGTTCAATCTGAAAGTGCATGGAGGGGCGGTTTCTAACCTGTCCTGTTCAAATATGGGTTCCGGAAGAATCGAAATGCGCACCACATTCCGGAGAATACGGGATGGATCGGATCGGCCCGATGGGACGCTTTCGGAGATTCAGAGCCGCGATGCGGACCGTCCCCCCGTCTCGACCACGGTCTTGGGCGCAGGCGTCGGGGTTGGCTGAAGCGGCGGCGGCGTGAGAGCGGGCGCCGGCGTCGGTTGAGGCGGAGGCGCCGGGGTTGGCGCCGGGGTCGGAGCGGGCGTCGGTTGGGGGGGAGGCGCCGGGGTCGGAGCGGGCGTCGGCTGAGGCGTGGGAGCCGGAGTCGGTTGCGGGGTCGGCTGGGGTGTGGGAGCCGGCGTGGGAGCCGGCGTGGGCGCGGGGGTCGGTTGAGGAGTCGGATTGGCCTTCGCATTTTCCGCGGCTTTGAATTCGGCCAGTTTCTTCTCGGCCTCGAGTTGCTTCTTTTCGGCCTCGATCCGGGCGAGTTGTTCGGTGCGCAGTTTGTCTTCGGATTCCCGGGCTTTGGCCTCGGCGGCTTCCTTGGCTGTCCGTTCCGTTTCGGCCTTGGCCCGGGCGTCGGCGGCTTCCAGGATTTTCTGTTCGAGTTCCCGCTGGCGCCGCGACCCCGCCGCTTCGAGGTTCTTCACGAGTTTCTGAAGATCGGTGAGTTCTTTGTCGTACAGGTCGAGACGCTCGCGCATGAATTTGTACTTTGTCGCCAGCCCTTCGACCTTTTCCCCGATATCCGTAAATGTGGGATTTTCGTGGCTTTCCAGGTCGGCCAGGGCGAGGTACTGGATCGTATCCAGCGGGAGGTCGGATCGGTCTTTCCGCTCTTCACTCTCGGGAATCATGAGACTGACCGACTTGTTGAGGAACTGTTCGTATTGTTTGGCGCGTTTCTCATCGAGTTTCTTGGTTTCGCTCTGCAATTTATTGAAACGCCCCAGCAGGAGCGTCAGGGCGTCTTTCAGTTCGTTCTGGCGCTTGAGGATTTCGTCGGCGGTTCCTCCCAATTGCCTGTAGATTTCGTCCATTTTGTCGTCCGCTTCCAGGATTTTCTGGGAAAGTTCGCGGAACTGCTGCGTGTTATCCACCTGGTGCGGCGCCAGGGTTTCGTCTTTCATGCTCTTGACGATGGTTTCGAGCTGGCTGGCCATTTCGTCGCGCTGATTCTTGAGGGACGAGCGGTCGTTCAGTCTCTGATTGGTGGTCCGCATGGTGTTGTCCCACCAGAGAATGGATTTGGCGGTGGGGTCGTTGGCATCCAACCCGCTGCGGGCGCCCTGCGGGCCGAACAGCGCGGTGTCGTCTTCAACCGAAAAAGGCCAGAGAGGCTGGACGGCAGGAGGAGCGGGGGCCGGAGCGGGGGCCGGGGGCGCGGGATCTTCGGCCAGCGCGGTCAGAATCGGAAGGATCAGGATCAGGATCAGCGAGGCAGGCCGGGCGCGCCACCGGCGCGGCCAGCGATTCAAAGCGTGTGGCATGATTCTTCTTCCTCCTCGCCTTCCAAGTCCTGCATCTGATCGCTCAGGGCTTTGGTGTACAGGCCGTACTTCTTCAGGCGGTAGCCCATGGTGCGACGGGTGATGCCCAGTTCCTGGGCGGCGCGGGTCATGTTGTTGTTGGTGCGTTCCATGGCGGCCCGGATCATGATCCGCTCGGCTTCCTCGAGCGTCATGTCTTCGAGGCGGGGGATCTGCTGGGCCGCTTCGTCCACCTGGCCGGCGAAGGTGCGCAGAGCCATCGGCAGGGCCTCGATCCCGATTTCATCCTCATCGGCCAGCACCACGGCGTGCTCGACGGCATTTTCAAGCTCGCGGACGTTGCCGGGCCAGTCGTACTCCTGCATCAGGCGCAGGGTGGCGGGCTTGAAGAGGTGGCGGCGGTCGGGATCGTAGCGTTTCAGGAAATGCTCGATGAGATCGGGGATGTCCTCCCGGCGCTCGCGCAGGGGCGGGATGGAAAGCGGCACCACGTTGAGCCGGTAATAGAGGTCGGCGCGGAAAAGACCGTCGTTGATCATCTGTTGCAGGTCGCGGTTGGTGGCCGAGAGGACGCGCACGTCCACCTTGATCGGGTTCGATTCGCCGACCCGCTGGAATTCGCCGCTCTGGAGGACGCGCAGGAGTTTGACCTGCATGGCCGGGCTGACTTCGCCCACTTCGTCGAGGAAGAGGGTCCCCCCGTCGGCGGTCTCGAACAGACCGGCGCGGTTTTCCACCGCGCCCGTGAAGGCGCCGCGCTTGTGGCCGAAAAGTTCGCTCTCGAGCAGGGTCTCGGACACGGCGCCGCAGTTGATGGTGACCAGGGGCCTGGCGGCGCGGGGGCTGGCCGCGTGGATGACCGAGGCGAGAAGTTCCTTGCCGGTACCGCTTTCCCCGGTAATAAGGACGGTGGCGCTCGAGGCGGCCACCTTCTGGGCCTGGCGCAGGAGATGGTCCATGATCTTGCTGGAACTGACGACATTGGCCGGGTGGAACTTTTCCTGCAACTGGTCCTTGAGACGTTCGTTCTCACTCTCGAGGAGTTGTTCCTTCAGGCAACGCTGGATGAGGATCTTGAGCTCATCCATGGCGAACGGCTTGATGATATAGTCGTAGGCGCCCTTTTTCATGGCGTCCACGGCGGTTTCCGCCGTGGCGTAGGCGGTCATCATGATGACCTGGGTTTCGGGACGCAGCGTCTTGACCCGGTCGAGCACCTCCAGACCGCTCAGGCCGGGCATGCGCAGGTCGCACAGGACCAGGTGGTAGGTGCTCGCCTCGAAGATTTCGAGGCCCTTCTGCGGATTGTCGCAAATATCGACATTGTAGCCCTCACGCAGCAACACGTGCCGGAGAGCCTTGCCCATCTTGGCTTCGTCGTCAATGATCAGTATGGAAATGTTCATGGAGCGGTTGTGGCCTCCTGCGCCCGTTCGCGATCAAGAAACAGATTAGCGGAAAGCCCCAGTCCTGACAACAGGATTCCCGTGGGGAATTTCGGGACGATTGGGCCCCCCGGGATCTTCCCGGGGTTCTTCGCAGAATGATATTGTTAGACTTGACTTCCGGTCGGAAGGTTCGATACAGTAATTCGACGTGGAATCCACCTCGTACTCGCAAGTGTTTGGTGCGCTTTGCGAGGGGATTTCGTTTGTACCTGCGCGGGGTGAAGATCAATGGCAACCAATATGGAACGTAAACTGGGCGAGTTGCTGGTAAAAGACAATATCATCACGCGCGAAGAACTCGAGGAGGCGCTCGGGAAGCGTACCGAATCGAACGAGAGTCTGGGCCATATCCTGATGGAGATGGGCGTGGCGAGCGAGTGGGAAATCGCCGCCGCCCTGGGCAAGCAGCTCAATGTGCCCTTCATCACGCTCTCGCAGTACGAAATCGAGCGCGACGTGCTGGAATCCATCCCGCGTGACATTGTGATGAAGTACAAGATCGTGCCGGTGGACCGCACGGGCGACACCCTGACGGTGGCCCTGCCGGACCCGAGCAATATCTTCATTCTCGACGAGTTACGACTCCTGACCAAATCGCAGATCGTGCCGGTAATCAGTTTCGAAACGGATATCGAGAAAGCGATCGGCCGGTACTTCAAGGCGCCCGAAGAAAAGGGTATGAAACTTGAAGACATGATGACCGAGATGAAGGAAAGCGATATGGAAATCCTCCAGCAGGAAGGAGGAGAAGACGAGGAGATGGATCTGAACATCCAGATCAACGACGCTCCCGTGATCCGTCTCGTCAACGCCATTATCGCCGAAGCGATCCGGATGAAAGCCTCGGATATTCATATCGAACCCTACGAAAAGGAATTGCGGCTGCGCTACCGTCTGGACGGGGTCCTGATGGCCCAGTCCAGCCCTTCCAAGTCCTGGCAGAACGCGATCATTTCGCGTCTGAAGATTCTTTCTGAGATGGATATTGCGGAAAAGCGCCTCCCGCAGGACGGACGCTTCCGCGTCCGAATGGATGGCAAGGACGTGGACTTCCGTGTCAACACGGTGCCGGTGCCGCATGGCGAAAAGGTTGTGATCCGTATCCTGGACCAGGGCAACCTGATGCTCGATTTAACCCGGCTAGGGCTGACTCTGGAAGAAATCGACAAGTTCAACCGCGAGATTAACAAGCCGTGGGGCATGTGCCTGGTGACCGGTCCGACTGGTTCGGGAAAGTCCACCACGCTTTACTCGGCCCTTTCGACCATCAATACGCCCACCATCAACATTTGCACGGCTGAGGATCCGGTGGAATACCAGCTGCCGGGGATCAATCAGGTAGCCGTCAACGAGAAAATCGGCCTGACCTTTGCAACGGCGCTTCGCGCTTTCCTGCGCCAGGACCCCGACGTCATCATGGTCGGTGAAATTCGAGATCTCGAAACGGCGGAAATTTCCATCAAGGCGGCCCTGACCGGTCACCTGGTCTTCAGTACGCTCCACACCAACGACGCCTCGAGTTCGATCAGCCGTATGGTAAACATGGGGGTGGAGCCGTTCCTGGTGGCCGCTTCGCTCAACATGATTGTGGCGCAGCGCCTGGTGCGGCGCGTCTGTGCCAGCTGCAAGGAAACCTATGAACCGACGCCCGAACAGCGCAAGGCGATCGGGATCGAGGACCCCAAGGTGGTCTTTTCCCGGGGCGCCGGTTGTGACATCTGTGGAGATCGAGGCTACAAGGGCCGGGTGGCGTTGTACGAAATCCTGGTCAACTCGGACCGGTTGCGCGACTCGATTATCGCCAATGTTCCCCCCACCCACCTGAAACGCGAAGCGATCCTGCAGGGCATGACAACGTTGCGCATGTCGGGGGTCCGCAAGATCAAGGATGGGGTGACCACCGTCGAAGAAGTGCTTTCCGCCACCGTTTCGGATAGTGACGAATAAATGCGGGGTCTCAAGACCGCAAAGGTCCGGAGACTCGACGCCGCTGCTTCTATAACTCCACAGACGGCGTATCAGCCAGAACCCACTCCAGTAGAAGGAGGCAGTTGCGATGTCCGTTTTCCAGTACGCCGCTCGAAACAGTCAGGGAAATACCGTGAATGGGAATGTTGAAGCGCCCAATGAGGCGGCGGCCGTACGGCAGCTGCGGGCGGAAGGGTTGATGCTGACCCAGATTCAGGAACAGGCGGGAGCGGAAACGTCCGTCCGCAAACAGAAGGAAAAAGGAAAGAGCGGCAAAATCCGGCTTGACGACCTGGTGGTTTTCTCGCGCCAGTTTGCGACGATGATCCGGGCCGGCCTGCCGCTCATCGAAGTGCTGGGCATCCTGTCGGGCCAGACGGAGAAGGTCGCGCTGAAGGTGGTGCTGCGGGAAGTCGAGAAAGACGTCGAAGCGGGTTCCTCGCTGACCGAGGCGCTCGAAAAACACCCGACCGTCTTCTCCACGTTCTTCAAGAGCATGGTGCGCGCGGGAGAAGCGGCCGGTATGCTGGCTTCCATTCTGGACCAGGTGGCCGGGTATCTCGAAAAAACCGCCTCCTTGCAGCGCAAGGTGAAGTCGGCGGTCATGTACCCCACGACGGTGGCGTTTGCCGCCACCGTCATCACGATTTTCCTGCTCACGGCCGTGGTGCCCACTTTCAAGGACATCTTCTCGGGTCTGGGCGGCACGCTGCCCCTGCCCACCCGCATCGTGCTGGCGGCCAGCGATTTCATCAAAGAAAAATACCTGGTGGCGCTCGTCATCATCGGCGCCGCCTTCTTCACCTTCCGCTGGTGGTATCAGAGTCCGCGCGGGCGGTACCGGGTGGACCTGTTCAAATTGAAAATGCCGGTCTTCGGCCCCCTGTTTCTGAAAGTCGCGGTGGCCAAGTTCTCACGCACCCTGAGCACCCTCATCCGTTCGGGCGTGAATATTCTCTCGGCCCTCGACATTGTGGCCGCGACGGCGGGCAATCAGGTGATCGAAGAAGCCATCACCAAGACGCGCGCTTCGATTCAGGGGGGCGAAACGCTCTCGAAACCCCTCGAGGAGAGTGGCGTTTTCCCCGTAATGGTGACCCGCATGGTCAGTGTCGGCGAGCGCGTCGGGTCGCTCGAGAGCATGTTGAGCAAAATCGCCGACTTCTATGAGGATCAGGTGGACACGGCGGTGGACGGCTTGACCTCACTGATCGAGCCGTTGCTGATCATCTTTCTGGGTTGCGTCGTGGGCTTCATCGTCATCGCCATGTTCATGCCGATGTTCAAGATGATCGAACTGATGGGCGGTTGATCGGCACACCGGAGCCGGTTCTCGATTTGCCGTCCGAAAGCCGGAGTGAACGTCCCCCAGGCATCGGAAGCGCGGACTCCCGACAGGAGAGACCGCGCTTCCTCTATTTCGACCGCAGGGGGAACACCCCGGCCTCCTCTCCCTGCGCAACCGAAAGAAAGGCGACGGCGCCGCTCATGTCCCCGGAATTCTTCCTGAACGCCTCCCGCTCTCTGCGCCGGGCCCTTGAGGCGTACGCGCGGACACGGGGATTCTCCCTCTTCGGCGTCGCGCCGCCTCAGGCCTCGCCGGACGATCTGGACCGGTTGCGGGCCTGGCTGGCCCGCGGCTGCGCGGCCGAGATGGAACGCTACCTCGGACGGGAACCGGAGAGCCGGGTGGACGCCACCCGGTTGTTACCCTCGGCCCGGTCGGTGGTCGTGGTCGGGATTTCCTATGCGCAGCCGCCTCCCGATCTGTCCCGACTATCGGGACAGCCCGAGGGGCGGGTGGCCCGGTTTGCCCTGGGGCGCGATTATCATGAAGTCCTCGGCGCCCGGCTCGAAAAACTGGGCCGGTTCCTGGCCGCCTGGCCCGAGTGGCCGCCCGAGTGGGGCGAGCCGGTCTGGCGCTGCCAGGTGGATGCCGGTCCACTCCTCGAACGGGCGTTTGCGCGCCTGGCCGGCGTGGGATTCGTCGGAAAGAACAACTGCCTGATCCACCCGGAACGGGGGTCCTGGTTCGTCCTGGGAACGCTGATTTCCAACGCGCCGCTCGAAACGGATCACCCGCTGGAACCGCTCTGTGGCGCGTGTCGGCGCTGTGTCGAGGCCTGTCCCACAGGCGCCCTGGCACAGCCCTACACCCTGGACGCGCGTCGCTGCCTGTCGTACCGCACCATCGAGACACGCGATCCGATCGAACCCGACCTGGCGCAACGGATGGGCGACCGCCTGTTCGGGTGCGACGCCTGCCAGGAGGCCTGTCCCTTCAATTCCGGAAAGGCCGAATCCCTCCTGGCCGACCCACAACTGCGCGCCGGCGCCCGGGGGGGAGAGAGCCAACTCATCAGAAGGGGAGAGGGAGAGAAACCGGCGACTGAAGCCGCTCCGTCGGATCTTCTCGAGGGTTCAAACGCAACGCTGGCGGCCATTCTTCAGATCCGGTCCAACCGAGAGTTCGAGCGGCGGTTTGCGGGCAGCCCCCTCCTTCGCGCCCGGCGCAAAGGACTGGCCCGCAATGCGCGGATCGTGGCGCGAAACCTCGGGCGAAAGGACCTGACCGAGGTCCCCCCGGAAACATCGGACGCCCCCCCTCCCCTGAAAAACCGCAGTTGAAGCGCCAACGGCGCGACTCGATCGTAGCCTGGGGCAAGCGCAACGTCACCCCAGCGAGGAGGTTCCCATTGGGGGAAGGGCTGAAGGCCCGCCTGATCGGGATGGGGAGAAACACTTGGATAAAACGGGCTTTCAGCCCTTGTGGAAACAACCCGGTCTGTTCCTGGGGCGATGCCCCAGGCTACAATGGCTTGCGCCGTTGGCGCTTGACCCGCCCCGTTTCACTCCCATATCAGGGGTTTGCAGGCAGATCCGTCTCATCATAAACGGTGAATCCCTCGGGTCTTCCGGTGGACCCCTTGTCCCCCAGGAACCGAATGGCCCGGCGCGAGTTGGACCAGCTTTCCCCCGTGATACGAGGGGTCCCATAGAGGTCGGGTTTCCCGGCGGCGATTGTGCCGATCACCCCCAGACAATTGGGGATAACGTGGTTTGTCGCCGTTGGCGTGTAGGTCCCACCGGCCACAAACACCCCGCGGACACCCCGTGTCCCCAGAACGGAAAGGATATCCTTCCGGGGAGCGGCCGGATTGCTTCCCGCGAGGAACAGGCTCAGGGATTGGGTATCCAGAGTTGTGTCCGACTGCGGGGTGATTTGAGGTTGACCGACCTGTCCCCCGATCAGTTGAACCGTCGAGCCGGTCCGCACCTTCAGGTGCCGGGCGGTCAGACCCCGCAGAACACCCGAGACCCGCAGATCCGAAGTCTCGATGTTCCCTCCCGTGGCTGACACGCCAAGACCCGGCGCCGCGACGGCGATCAGTCCCCGGATATCGCCCGCCCACACGCTCGGGGTCCGCTGTCCCGGCAGGCCGGTCTGGAAGAGCAGACCCCGGGCCGACAGCGTGGCCGGAATGGCTCCCTGAAGGACCTCGGTCCGGTTCATTTCAAGAGAAGCGCCGGAGACGGACAGCACGCCCAGTTGCTTGACCCGCAGGCGGCTGCCCAGGGCGCCGCCATAGCTCAGGAAGACTTCCTTCGTCGTGGCATTGATTCCCTTCTTGGTACTGAGCCGCACGGCCGTGACCGGCTGGTAGGGCAGGTCCAGATCTCCGAGCGAAACCCCCGCGAGCGAGACGTTGACGTAGCGAACCTTGTTTTTCGGCGCCCGAGTCCCGACGATGCGGGTCGAGGCGTAACGCGGCAGACGGCCATCCACGGGAGTCGAATTCTCCGTTGCGTTCATCCGGATCGTTTCATAGAAATCGGCTTCCATATTGCCCACCCAGCAGCGGTTGGCCGTGAGAGTCTCCACTTTACCGTCCACAATCAGATTCTCGATCCCCAGGTCGGTGTAGAAGTTTTGCACATCGCCGTTGATCGTCAGACGCGGCAGGCGATAGACTCTTATGTAAACACTGTCCTGGGCATCGCGCCCCACGCCGTTGCCATCAAAGAGGATCGAAGCCGGAGCTTTGGCCACTCGGCGGATCGCGAACGTGATATCCGAGGGGGAGGTGCTGGTGGTTTCCAGATCGGGACTGTTGTGGGTCAGAACCGTACAACCGGTGGTGGAAATGCGGTAGGTCCGCAGACTGTCGGGGCCGGGCCGCCATCCCGTGACCGTCTCGGTAAACGCATTGGTCGGATAGGCACTGAGAGATCCGGAAGTCTGGAGGCAGTACCCATAGATCTGGTCGGGTACTGCGGTCGCATCGCTCCAGTTGGTCGCGGCAGACAACCAGCCGGTCAACGGGGTTCGAGTCGAACTTCCCGGCTCGGACCGCCAGATCCGGTAATGGTCGGCTCCCGGCACTTCGTTCCAATTCAGGCGAACCTCCGGGAGATAGGAACCCTGGGAGGCTTGAACGTGCGCCCGGGCAATGGGCGGGGTAAAATCGTTGGGGGCGCCGGGAGTCGGGACCACCAGATATTGTCTCGTCTTCCCGTCCTCGGCCAGGCCGAAAGCCACATCGGGCAGAAGGGGCGGAAACGCCGGCGTAAACTCGTCCGCCACCGTTCGGCCGTCCGGCATGCAGAGTCCCAGATATTCACCCGAGGCGCTCAGGCTGAAACTGGTGTGGAGTTCGGTCGTTGCGTTGGAGAGATTCTTTTTCGACGCAAAGACCACGATCCGTCCATCGGGTGCGATGGAAACGTCGGGAAATTTCCATTGATCCTTTTTGCGCGGATCGTCACTCAGGCTCCACCCCAGAAGCGGGACGGTTTCTGTGGTCGAGGGGTTGTAGATCTCGATCCAGTCCGGCGTGTCGCCATCTTTGTCGTACAGCGTGTGGGTATTGTCGGCCATGATTTCGGAAATCCGGAGTTTGGATTTGCGGAGGGGATTCGGTTTCCCGGGGGTGGGATAGGGTTGATACCCCTGGGAGGCGGAGTCGGTCATGTCGGTCAGGCCGTAGGAAATGTCCGCCGATTGCGGGGGGAATTTCGGGGCGTAGCTGTGGGCGACCACGGCCGGCGTGCCGTAACGCACCAGCGCCAGATACGCGCCTCCGGCCTTCAGAGTGAAATTGGTATGCAGGGGTTCTCCCACCGTGAACAGGTTTTTTCCCGAGGCGAAAATCACCAGATAGCCGTG
>DAOPYU010000071.1:0-13958 GCA_035353095.1 Candidatus Sumerlaeota bacterium
GAGGAGGTGGATCGGGTGGGTTTGTCGTACCCGCCTTCTTCGGAGCGCGTCGTACCGCGGTAGGGCTTTTCGGAACGGTCGAATTTTTTCGGACCGCCGTCGCCCGACTTGAATCCGCCACGCGGGGCGGGGCGGGAGGAGGTGGATCGGGTGGGTTTGTCGTACCCGCCTTCTTCGGAGCGCGTCGTACCGCGGTAGGGTTTTTCGGAGCGGTCGAATTTTTTCGGACCGCTGTTGCCCGGTTTGAACGCGCCGCGCGGGGCGGGTCGGGTGGCGGGACGAGCGGGTCTGTTGTCCCCGGCGTCTTCCTCGGCACGCGTTGTGCGGTGGACGGGTTTGGGGGATCGGACAAATTTCGGGGGTTCCGCACCCCGGGGGATTTCCGGCGCTTTGGGCGGTGCGACCGGCAGTTGGGGATTCGCGAGGTCAATCTTGCGTTTTTCCGGGTCGCTGTTGGGGCGGTAGTAGATGACGGTATTGCCGATCTGGCCCACCTGCTCGCACTCGGTTTGTTGCGCCAGTTCGACGCTCAGGTTTTTCTTTTCTTCCTTGAATCCGATGAATCGAACCTTGATGAGTTCATGTTCGTCGAGGGCCAGTTGGGTGGCTTTGATGAGCGCAGGGGTCAGCCCCATCTTGCCGATTTTCACCAGGGGTTCCAGGTGGTGGGCCAGTGCGCGCAGGTATTGACGGTCGGCTCCGGTGAGGGTGGCCATAGTAGAGAATGCTCCTTTCGAGCAGGTTAGAGATTTCCTTCAAATCGGCATTGAATGCGGCCCGAATTGTCGAGTTCCAGGACGCGGGTGAAGCCTTCCCATCCCAACCGGACCGCGCCGCCCTGGACGTCGCCGTCGGGAAAGAATACGAAGACGGGGTCGGCGGCGCTGTTGCCCGGGCCACGGAAGGAGAGGAACTGCCAGGTGACTTCGGCTTGTGAACGGGACGAGGAACGGGGGGATTGGACCTGATAAGAAGCCGTTCGGGCGCCGGTACCCTCGACGGCATCCGCGGAGCGCACGCTCCATTGGTTCGTGCCCAGCGCGAAATGCGCTTCGATGAGCAGGCCCTTCTCGTGTCCGTAACGCCGTCCGTCTTCAATCGCCTGCTGGATTTTGCCCGTTTCGACTTCCAGGATGCGGCGCATTTCCTCGCGGGGATAACCGCGTCCAACATTTTCCGACTTTCCGTTCGTTCCCGGAGTGGGTGTGGGGATCGGTGTCGGCGTGGGGAGGGGGTTCAACGCCCCCTGAGTGGGAACTGGCGTTGGAGTCGGCGTTGGCGCGGGGGACGGTGTCGGGGTTGGCGTGGGCGTGGGCGTGGACGCCGGTACGGGAGCCGCACTATAAGGGGACTGGTTGGGGATGGGTTGCCAGGTTGAGGTGAACAAGGCCACCGTCGTCTGGGGAGGAGTCGTTTGAGGAACCGATGCCACTGGCTCGGTCACCGTGGAAGGGGGAGGGGCGCTCGGGAGTGTTTCCAGAATCCCCGTCTCGGTGTCCGGAGTTTTTTCGGACTGGGCGGCCATTTCTTTGAGAATCTGGCTCGCGGCGTATTGCCGGTAATCCAGGTTGTCCCGGCAAAAGGGGAGTGTTCCCATCATGCCGACCACCACCAGTGTGGCCGCGAGCAGTTTTTCCGGCAGCGAGACACGGGAACGCAGGAATTGTTTGATCTGAAAAGACATGGTGTTGAATCCTGGCACAGGTTCCCATTCGCGTGTTCTGGTCTGTATTTTAACCCCACCCGGCCTTTCGCCGGTTGTAGATATGTACAGCATTTCACATTTTTGTGCATTTGTATAGCAATACCGGAATGTTTTTGTTTGAATCGTTTGGGGATTGGCTGACCGGCTGGGAAAATCCGGATGGGGGATGGTCCGGGAAAGCGGGACCCGTCCATTGTGTTGTTGCGTCCCCGTCTGAGTTTGTTGAGAATGACGCTCGCGAGAGGGAAGCGAGGTTTGGCGATGCCGCTCAAGCGATCCGATTTCAATATCCTCATCACCTTGATCCTGGTGGGATTGCTTTTGTTGTCGGCCTGGTTTCTGCGGTGGCGTTATGTCGGGACGCAGTGGCGGGTCAACCGGTTTACGGGAGCGGTCGAAAAGCATATCTATCCCGAGGGGGAGGACTCCGGGAAGTGGATTCCATCGGACACGCCCGATCTTGAAATTGCACCGAAGTGACCGTTGGAAGTCGGGAACCCGGGACGTACAAAAAGGGACGAGCTGCCGTTTCATGGGAAAAATCCCAGGCGCCGTATCTTGCAGATTGGAGAAACTGAACGTAGCATGACCAATTCCAACATTCCCAATGGTTCGAGCAAAGCAATTGAGAAAAAGACGCACAATGGTTCGGGCCGCCGCCGGAAAACAGCCGATGAGCACCTGCTGTCCACCGTTCCGGCGCGCGAACTCGAGTTTCTGCACTCCGACCCGTGGCGCGTTCTGCGCATCATGGGGGAGTTTGTCAGCGGGTTTGATTCGCTGGCCGATCTGGGGCCGGCTGTCACCATTTTCGGGTCGGCCCGTACCAAGTCCGACGATCCGATGTACGCCGCGGCGGTCGAGTTGGGACGCCGGTTGGGCCATGCCGGGTTTTCCATTATCACCGGCGGCGGGCCGGGGATCATGGAAGCGGGCAACCGGGGCGCGCGCGAAGCTGGAGCGCGTTCCATCGGCCTGAATATTGAACTGCCGTTCGAGCAATCAACCAATCCCTATGTGGACGAATCCATCGAATTCCACTATTTCTTCGCCCGCAAGACCATGTTCCTCAAGTACGCGCTTGGTTATGTGATCTTCCCGGGCGGGTTCGGCACGATGGATGAATTCTTCGAGTCGCTCACGCTGATTCAGACAGGCAAGATGCGCAACTTCCCCGTGGTGCTCTTTGGGACTGAATTCTGGGGTGGGCTGATTGAGTGGATTCGCAACAAGATGCTGGTGGAGGGCAAGATCTCGAAAAGCGACCTGGATCTGCTGCTCATGACCGATTCGGCCGAGGAGGCCTGTTCGTTTATTGTGCGCGCGACCAACGAGGAAAACTGGCGCGCGCCGATGGAGGAAGGGTCGCGCCAGTCCATGCGCGATGTGTGGGGACGGAAATAAGGACGCTCGATCGTCCGTTCTGTGGGGAATCAATCTTCTTCGGGTTCTGCGTCGCCGTTTTTGTTCAGACGGCGACGTTCGTCTTTCCAGGCGATGCGTTTTCGTCCGCGTTTTGCGCGGTCTTTTTTGGCCTGAACGGGGTCCAGCGGGTCGGGCAGAATGGCGGGGGTGGAGGGCGCGCCGCCGCGCAGCCAGACCTGGGGAGGGGGCGCGAAGGGAAGGTATTCGGGTGGTTTCTTTGCGGCGGCCTTTGCGGCGCGTTCGCGGCGTTCGGTCTGGTGTTGCTGCCGTTTCTCGATGGCCTTGTGGTGGGTTTTCTGCGCCTCGGCGAGGAAGTTGATCTCGCGCTCGGTCAGGGCTTTCTCCATCTCGATATAGTCTTCCCACTCGGCCCAGTCCACTTCGCGGTCGCGCAGGGCCTGCGCGCGCAGGCGGACCTGTTGAGCGTTCAGCAGCCCGGCGATCCACGCCTTGGGGATGCTGTCTTCTCCGAACCGGGCACCGAGCAGGGCGCCGGTCAGGGCACCGACATGGCCCGTGTCGCCTCCTCCCTGGATGCCGGCGAGGAGGTCGTCGGCGAACTGACGGGCGGACAGCGCCCGGTAAAGCGCGGCGACAACGGAGGCCGGGGCGAATGCGTCGTGGAGTTGGGCGATGGGGTGCTCGGGTGTGGCGGCGTTGGCCTGCGCCAGGAGGGTGGCGTGGGCTATCTGCTCGTTTCCCTCGCGTAGGAGGGTGGCCAGGGGTTTGAGCGCGTTGGAAAATTGGTGGGCCGATTCCAGGTGGGTTTCGGCGAGGTAGCCGGAGTATTCCTGAATCAGGACGTCTTCCCACTCGCGGACCCACCCGGGCAGTTCCTGGGCGATTTCCAGGGCCAGGGCGGGGGAGTCGGGGCGTTGGCCGTGGGTGGCGGTTTGGGTCAGGCGCGCGAGGGTCCAGGCCACGGCGAGCGCCGCGGCGATCGAGCGTGGGTCGTGGTGCGTGAGGAGTGAAAGTTCGAGGGTGGCGCGCGCGAGCGCCTGTTCGTCGTGGGCAAAGTACAGGCCGACGGGGGCGATGCGGGTGGCGGCGCCGTTGTTGGGGGTGGAATGCCCGCAGGTCAGGGGGTCCGGCGCGTCGGCCAGGGTCTGCACGGTCCGGCGGAAGAAGGGGTCCACGGCGCGGTGCGCGCCCAGCGGCAGGTCCCGGGGGCCTTCCTGGGCCAGACGGACGTAGAGTTCGGCCAGGGCGGCGCTGTCCGCATGGCCGTGGATGGCGAGGATATCGGCAATGGCCAGGGCCTGCTGGGTGGCGTCCCCATAGAGGCCTTTGAGCCGCCATTTGCCCGGACGGTCCGGCAGGAGGGTGGTCGAGTCGGTATAGCCGGTGACCTCGCCCGCCAGCTGGCGGATGTAGCCGTCTTTCATCCCTTCAAATGGGGCGCCCAACGCGTTGCCGATGGCCAGTCCCAGCAGGGTTCCCACACAAATGTCCACGTTTTCAAACCTTTCGTTCTGCTTGTCTCAACTCGAAACGATACACAGGAAGAACGGTTCCCGAATCCCGGAATACGTCCCTGCGCCGTGAGATTGCCACCGAAAGAAAAAACCGCGAAAAACAGACATTTTCGCACTACTATCTCGCAGAATCAACACAAGCCTCGATGATTCTGCCCGGTACAAACAGAAACGCGGAACCGACGTTTTCAACCACGAAAGTCACGAAATGACACGAAAACGGCAATCTTTCGTTTGTTTCGTGTTTTTCGTGGCTGAATCAAGCGGTTCCCACTTTCTGATTTTCGTTCGTCTGAATTTCTGGTTGGCGATTTGTTCCCCCTGTGGACGGGTTTTATCCGGCCGCTCGGTTTCCGAGGCCGCGCAGGTAGGCCTCGCGGCGGTCCGGGTCTTTCAGGATTTCATAGGCCAGGTTGATCTGTTTGATTTCGCGTTCGGCCACGTCGCGAATCTTGGTGCCCAGGTGGGCTACGCGGTCGGGGTGGTATTCTTTGAGGCGCGCGGTGAAGGCCACGCGAATATCCTGGGGGGAGGCGGTGTGCGGCACCCCCAGGATATTGAAGAAGTCCTGTTGTTCGCTTCCTTCGATTGAGGCGCCGCAGTTGCAGCAGTAGGTTCCTTCGCTCAGGCACCCGCACCGCTGGCAGATTTCACGGCTTTCGGCGGGACGCCACCCGAGGCTCAGTTCCGGTACGAAACCGGCGGAGCTGTCGGGCTGTCGGGCTTCCTGGGGGGTAATCACGCGCGTCTGGCGGAACAGCAGGCGCTCCTCGGGCGTCAGCGAGCGCGACATCAGGTCGCGGCAGTGCTTGCAGCCGAAGTATTCGCTGTTGGGCAGCAGGTAGAGGTTCCGCACGCGGCGTTTGCAGGCCTTGCCGTTGATGACCAGCGGGCAGACGAACCAGAACCATTTCTTGCCCTTGTAGCTGCGGGTGATGCGCAGGGAGACGAAATAATCGAGGTTCGATTCCTGACGGTGGAGCGAATCGGGCAGAACCTTGTAGCGGAAGCGCAATTTGAGGGAGTTGTCGTACTGGTTGTGGACGAGTTCGTAGCACATGCTCGATTCGCGTCCGGCCTCGTTCCAGCGGCAGGTCCACAGCATGTTCGGCCCCCGGTGCAGCACACCGATCTGGTGCATTTGGGCCATGTTTAAAACGCGGTCATAGACCCGTTCGAGGGTGCTCATGGTTGAAACCTGTTGTCCGTTTCGAGAGTGGGAGATGGCCCTTCAGCCTGGGGAGACTGTGGCCACACTCTTCCACGGGCGGTATTATACGCCGGAGCCCCGTGTGAATGCAATGCAAACGGTTTGTGTCCTGAATCGTCAGGGGGAATGAAGACGATCCGGCACCGGTTTGACGCCCGGCACGGGGGAAGGGACATCCGGATTTCCCTTTTTTGTGATCGAGCAATATTGGGGCCATTGTCGGTTCGGGGAAACGGATGTGTGGCGCTGGGGAAGAATACCTGGGAAGATTACGTTGTTCTTCGAACTCTATCTTCTTCATAATCAATTGTGTATGGGAGACATTCGGGGGATGTATTCTCGTGTTTGTCGGCAAGCGTATGAGTCGGGCAAGTGAAATGAGCGATGCGATTTCGTCAATCTGCTGACAAGGTCGGGAAGAGGTTTGCGGTGAGGAGAAAAGATCGAACAACACGAATTGGCCGATAGAGACCGCGGGAGTGAAGGGCATTGGGGGGGCGGGAGATTCGTCGGGTTCGAAGTTCAATCGGCTTCCGCCAAACCGTTTCAATACCCCGGGAAAGCGTTGTCACGGGTTGATCCGGTGTACTTCACTCTTTCCTGGGTCAGAACTCCTCTTGCAGCAGTTCCCGCAGCATTTGGTCCCGGCGGTTGAAGAAAAGGCGGGTGACCTGGTAGTGGTCGGTTTCCTCGTATTGGATCGGCTTGATCCCTTCCTCGTCCAGCAGATAAAGAGTGGCCATCGGGTAAGCCATCAGGATGGGCGAATGGGTGGCGATGAGGAATTGTGATCCCTGATTCACCAGATCGTGGATGACGCGCAGACAGGCCAGCTGGCGCGCGGGCGAAAGAGCGGCTTCCGGTTCATCCAGCAGGTACAATCCCTTGCCTCGGAAACGATTCTGGAGCAAGGCGAGAAACGACTCCCCGTGCGATTGCTGATGCAGCGGTGTGTCGCCATACGCACTGTCCACCCCCAGCGATTCAATTTCCGTGGCCACGTTGTAGAAACTCTCGGCCCTCAGAAAGAATCCATCACGCGGGCGCGCGGTTCCTTTGGCCACGCGCAGATGCCGGTGAAGTTCCGAGTGAGTCGGATGCGACGAAAAGTTGAAGTTTCTGGATCCGCCTTCCGCATTGAAACCCAGCGAGAGAGCGATGGCTTCGATCAGAGTAGATTTCCCGCTGCCATTCTCGCCGACCAGGAACGTGACCTGGGGGTTGAACTCCAGAAGATCCAGTTTCCGTATGGCGGGAATCGAAAAAGGGTAGTGTCGGAAGTCCGGAACCGGATCGTCTTTTAACGAGGCCGAGAGTAAAAAGGGGGGGCTCACTTCAAGTCCTCATGCCTCTCAGACGTTTTCCGGTTCTTCGGGAGGGGCCTTCTCAGTCGTGACCGGATGTTTGCCGAAGAGGCGCGCGAAGAAGTTCCGGATCGTTTCCATATAAATATAGAATACCGGGGTGATGTAGAGCGTGAGGAGCTGCGAGACGAGGAGGCCGCCCACGACCGCGACCCCAAGAGGGCGGCGCACGGCGGCGCCCGAGCCGATGCCGATGGCGATCGGGAGGGTCCCGACGAGGGCCGCGAACGTGGTCATCATGATGGGCCGAAACCGGATCAGGCACCCCTGATAGATGGCTTCGGACGGGGGCAGATTGTCGTTGCGCTGAGCCTCGAGCGCGAAGTCAATCATCATGATGGCGTTCTTCTTGACAATCCCCACCAGCATGATGATTCCCACAAAGGAATAAAGCCCGAGTTCCATGCGCAGCAGCAGGAGCGCCAGCAGGGCGCCCACGCCCGCCGAAGGCAGACTGGACAGAATGGTGATCGGGTGGATGAAACTCTCGTAGAGAATGCCCAACACCAGATAGATCACCATGACTCCCATGAGGAGCAGAATTCCAAGGCCTTTCATGGAGGACGAGAACGCCTGGGCCGTTCCCTGGAAACTGGTCGTGACGGTGTCCGGGAGAACTTCTTTGGCCGCCGCGTTACAGGCGTCCACCGCTTCCCCGAGCGAGACGATCTCCGGATCTATGTTGAAGGAAAGCGTGACGGCCGGCAACTGTCCCTGGTGGTTGATGGTCAGCGGTCCCACGGTAGGCTCCAGCTTGGCAAACGTGGAAAGCGGAATTTGCTCCCCGGCAGCGGAACGGATATAGAGGAGCGAGAGTGCGGCCGGGTCCAGTTGGTATTTCGGGTCGAGTTCGACGATGACCTTATACTGATTGTTCGGCGCGTTGATGGTGGATACCTGACGCGAGCCATAGGCGGTGTAAAGAGCGTCCTCGATCTGTTGGGCGGTCAGGCCCAGAGCGGAGGCCTTGTCCCGGTCGATATTGAGCGTCACCTGGGGATTCGCCATCTGGAGGTCGCTGGTGACTTCGAGCAGGCCGGGGACGGATCGCAGACGCGCCTCGAGTAACGGTGCGTTGTTGTACAATACGTCCGTGTCGGGGCACTGAAGCGTGAACTGGTACTGGCTCTTTGCCATACGCCCGCCAAACGAGATGGTCTGAAGCGCCTGAGGAAACGCGCGAATTCCCGGGACGGAAGCGAGGAGAGGACGCAACTCGCGCAAAACCTGATCGATGGGCGGGCGTTCCTCGCGAGGTTTGAGTCGAACGAAGAAGCGCCCCGTGTTGGTGCCGGCATTGGACATGTAGGCGGCGATATGGGGAAATTTCATCAGATACTTCGAGAGCGCCTGCTGGTGTTTCTTCATGGCCTCGAAGGAAGTCCCCTGAGCGCCTTCGGTGGAAATCTGGAGTTGACCCAGATCCTCGCCGGACATGAAACCGCGCTTGACGACCGTGAAAAGAAACATCGTGGCGGCCAGCGTGGTGACAAAAACCAGCATCGTCAGGACGTGATACCGGATTGTCTGACGCAACGTCCAACGGTAAAACGCCAGCATGGCATTGAAACCGATTTCGAAGAGATTGAACAGAAATCCGTGCTTTTCTCCCTTGTGCGAGTGGAGAAAGAGGCTGGCCAGCATGGGCGTGAGCGTCAGCGACACAATGCCCGACACCACGATTGCGACGGCAATGGTGACCGCGAATTCGTTGAGCAGGCGGCCCACAATCCCCCCCATGAAAAGCACGGGGATGAAGACTGCCACCAGGGAAAGCGTCATCGAGAGAATGGTGAAGCCAATTTCTTTGGCGCCATTGATGGCGGCGTTGAACGGCGTTTCGCCCGCTTCGATGTGCCGCACGATATTCTCCAGCATGACGATCGCATCGTCCACAACGAACCCGACGGCCAGCGTCAGGGCGATGAGCGAGAGGTTGTCGAGACTGAAACCCAGCAGATGCATGACCGCGAATGTGCCAACGACCGACATGGGTAAGGCCAGACTGGGAATGATCGTGGCCGGCACATTGCGCAGGAAAAGAAAGATGACCAGGATCACGAGCCCCATCGTCAAAACCAGGGTGAACTTGACCTCATTGACCGACTCGCGAATCGACAGCGAGCGGTCGTACAACGTGTCGATCGTGATGGACTTGGGCAGTTGCTTGAGAAACGACGGCATGAGCTGCATCACGGAGTCCACCACCTGGACCGTGTTGGAACCCGGCTGGCGCTGGATGGCGAGCACGATGGCGCGCTCGTCCTCGAAACCGGTGGCGGCCACGTTATCGCGGAACCAGGCGGCGGTCTTGTTGTTCTCGACGTCGTCAATCACATTGCCCAGATCTCCCAGCCGGACGGGGGCCCCATTGTGCCACGAGACAATCAGGGGCCGATAGGCCTCCGCATTGGGCAATTGTCCATTTGCCTCAAGCACGAAAGCCTGATTGGGACCATATAAGGTTCCCATCGGAAGGTTGACATTTCCGGTCTTGATCGCACTCATGACATCGTTGACACCCACGCCGACGGCAGCCAGTTTGCGAGGGTCCAACTGGGCGCGCACGGCGAATTTCTGCGATCCGTAAACCTGCACCTGGGCCACGCCGCTGATCATCGAAACCCGCTGGCCGATATAGGTCTCCGCATACTCGCTGACCGTGGAAAGCGGGAGAAAGGGCGACTTGAGGGCCAGCAAGAGCACCGGCTGACTGGCGGGATTCACTTTCTGGTACGACGGAGGCGCGGGCATATCGACCGGCAGGCTGCGCGCGGCGCTCGAGATCATGGACTGAACGTCCTGAGCGGCGGCGTCAATGTCGCGATCCAGGGAAAAGGTCAGCGTGATCTGCGTACTGCCCTGGGCGTTGGTCGAGATCATCGAGTCCACCCCGGCGATGGTCGAAAACTGTTTCTCGAGCGGGGTCGCCACCGCCGAAGCCATTGTCTCGGGATTGGCGCCGGGCAGGTTGGCGCTCACCTGAATCGTGGGAAAGTCCACGGTGGGCAAGTCGCTCACGGGCAGTTTGTTGTAAGCCATGATGCCAAACATCAAAATGGCCAGCATCACCAGCGTGGTCATGACGGGACGGCGGATAAAAATTTCTGAAAGATTCACGCAGGCGGCCTCTTCATCGGGGTGACACACGCTTCAAGACGGGGAATCGTCTCAATTCTGCTCGACGCCAGAATCGAGAGATTTCCGGATTTCGACCTTGCTGTCCTTGCGCAGACGCAGGTGCCCATCCGTGACCACCTGCACATTGGCGTCCAGCCCCTTCTCGATGGCGATCCAGCCATCGAACCGGCGGCCCGGCGTCACCGGAACGCTCTCGATCGTATTATCCGGCTTGATGATGAACACACACGGGCCGCTCTGACCGGTCTGCAAAGCCTGATTGGGCACGGCAACCGCGTTCTTCTGAACCCCGGCGGAAAGCACCACATTCACATAGACTCCCGGCCAGAGCCGTTTGTCTTCGTTGCTGAAGGTCGCTTTCAGGCGGATGGTTCCCCCCTGGGTATCCACCGCATTGTCAATGAATGTCAGGGACCCTGTCGTGGTGTCTGAATCATTGTCCCCGGGAAAAGACGCATAGACCGGCACGGCACCCTCCTGCATGACTTTCCGGATGAGGGAGAGGTCGGTTTCCGGGATGGAGAAAGAGACCTCGATGGGCTGGATCTGGTTGATCACCACCAGTTCGGTGTCGTTGGCCTTGACGATGTTGCCCACGTGGACCAGGAGATCGCCCACAACGCCGTTGATCGGAGAATTGATCGTACAGAAGCCGACCTGAAGCCGCGTCGCTTCGACCGTGGCGCGGTCGGCCTGCACCTGCGCCGCTTTCGACTGGGCGGTGGTGCGAATCTGCTCGAATTCTTCCTTCGAGACCACCTGGCGGTTGTTCAGATCCGTGTACCGGCTGTTTTCCCGCTCGGCGTTGCGCGCCTCGATTTCGTCGCGGGCCAGATTGGCTTCCTCGCGCGCCAGAGCCGCTTTATACGGACGGGCATCCAGGGTGAACAGCAGGTCGCCTTTGTGAACCTCCTGGCCCTTGGTAAAATGAATCTCGCTGAGTTGCGCCCCCACTTGCGCCTGGATCGTCACCGTCGCGACGGCTTCCACATGCCCGACAGCCGGCAGGCGAATTTCAAGATCGCGCTGGACGGACTGGGCCGCCAGCACAGGCACCGGCCCATTGTCCCCCCCTGCCGGAGGCCCTCCCGCCTTGCCGTTCCCATTGGAATTCGACGCCGGACACCCCATCCACAACAGGGACACAGCAACGGCGCCAATGAGAAACATCCCCGGAACACTTCGGTGGCCCAATGGAGCCCCGATCTCGGGGCGGGAAAATTTACAATAGATCGCGAAAAACATTTTAAAACGGAAGAAACGAACGAGGAGAGGGTGAGAAGTCATCGGGCTTTCCCTTATGAACTCTTACGGCTTGAAACGGTGAACAGAAGCCATCCGGCGAAAAGCGCCCCTTTCGGCTCTTCCACTTCGAGCCACTTTAACGTTTGAGAATAGAAGCGTCTCCGCATTTTGTCAAGACGGCAGGAGATTTTCAGGAACACCTTTTTCTTCCGGGGAAAATCGAATTTCTGTCCCCTAAACAGCAAGAGCGCGCAATCCGAGGGACTGCGCGCTCTTGACTGACCGGACTTTTTCAGAAACAACCCCGCGCCTTTACATCTCCACGACCGCCGCAGGCGGGGTCAGGTAATTCCCGTAGCCCACAATGATCGTCGAGAAAACCAGGGTTGCCAGGGCTATGAACAACAGGGCTTTCGTGAAACCACTCGACCCCTTCCATTCCTTCAGAGCAATACCCCAGAGCGAACTGAAAATGATGATGCTGGCCATGTGAAGCGTCCAGCTGGAAAAGCCATACTTGCCCATCTGGGTCTCACCCATGGTATAGAAGAAGAACTGGAAGTACCAGGTGGTACCCGCAAGCGCGCTGAAGAAATAGTTGTTCAACAGCGGCACGCTCTGGGAGCCGTTGGATTTGCGCCCGCCGGGGGTCCGTTCCAAGGCTTCCTCGGACGGGGCGTCGATCGCCGTCTCGATGATCGTTTCATTCTCGCGCGAGGGCCCCGTGTTCTTCAGAACGGGACTGAAATATTGATAACCGGTCTTGTTCTTGAAATTGAGCAGGGTACACCAGATGAAGTTGGTGGTGAAACCGCCCAGCAAAACCACGCAGAGTTTGGGCAATCCCGTCCAGATCTCGGTGGTTCCGGCGGCCAGTGAAAGATCGGCGATCGGTTTGGCGGCTTGGAGTCCATAAGACATGCTGGCGCTCATGACCCCCGAAAAAGTCGCGACCAGAATGCCTTTCCAGAAGTTGAACTCCTTGATCACGGATTTCTTCTGTTCCTCGGGCATTTCGCGCTCTTTGGAAACACCGGCCATCCCGGCAATCGCGATCCCCAGAAGACACACCATCACACCAATCAGGATGACAAGCCCGGAAGTTGTACCCAGCACCTTGGAAACAAACGTTCCGCCGAAGATTTCCGGCATCAGAGTCCCGAAGGCCGCGCAATACCCGAGCGCCACCGCCATCCCCAGCGACATCCCCAGATACCGCATGGTCAAACCGAACGTCAAGCCGCCCATCCCCCACATCATTCCCCAGAAATAGGCCCAGAAAAGACAACTGGGAGGCGCGCTGGTTATGACATGCAGAAGATCGTTGGTATTGATGGAGGCCAGAATCCAGGGCGCGATGATCCAACTGAAGAAACCGCCCACCAGCCAATAGACTTCCCACGACCACTTTTTCACTCCCCGGTACGGGACATAAAAACTCCCCGAAGCCAAACCACCCAGCCAATGGAACACAACACCAAGAAACGGATTTGGAGTCATCTTGCCACACCCTCCGATCAGAGTAAGTTAAGAACCTCAAAAAACCACACGCGTCCCGCTATGCAACCCCGCTTGAATCCCGAATAAGCGATCCAAACAGAATGGTGTCTCCGTCAACCCGGCTCAGGATACGGAATCGTCCGCGCCCTGTCCAGTCTTTCAAACGGTCTCTCACCCGCGTTTCGCGAGCACTGTCTTCTCGTAGGCTTTGACCTCGTCGAGCCAGGCCGCGCCGACCGGCACGTTCTGCTGGACACAGTAGTAGTCCCACACGCCGCTGAAGGGGAGCGTCTTGGTCTCTTCGAGCAGGGCCAGGCGCGTGGTCAGGTCGCCTTCGATCTCTGCCTGCTGGAGTTTCTTCGTGGGCTCGATCAGTGCGTGCAACAGCGCCTTGAGCATGTTGCGCGTTCCGATGACCCACGCCGCCACACGGTTGATGCTGGCGTCGAAGAAGTCCAGGCCGATGTGGACGCGCTTGAGGTAGTCGCCCCGCACGATCTCCTCGGCGATGGCGCGCAGCTCTTCGGTCAGGGCCACCACGTGGTCGCTGTCCCAGCGCACGCCGCGGCTCACGTGGAGCAGAATTTCGTCCACGAACGTCAGGACGGAGGAGATCTTGTCCGACACCACTTCGGTGGGGTGGAAGTGACCCGTATCGAGCGTCAGCAGGAGTTTGTGTGCGACGGCGTACCCCATGTAGAACTCGTGCGATCCCACGACGTAACTTTCCGAGCCGATCCCGAACAGCTTGCATTCCACCGAGTCGAGGTTGTGAGCCGGATCAATCGGCGTGGCGAGTACCTGATCCAGCGCGTCGCGCAGGCGTTCCCGGGGCGCCTTGCGGTCGGCGGGGATGTCCTTGTAGCCGTCCGGAATCCAGATGTTGGTGACGC
>DAOPYU010000072.1:0-13946 GCA_035353095.1 Candidatus Sumerlaeota bacterium
CCCGATTGGCGCAATCAGATAGTGAGGCCAGATAGAACCTCACCTCAAAGGAGACAGAACCAAAACCGTTTCAGTCCCATAACACAAACGACTCGTTTTCTGCTCTCAACTTCTGTTTTTAGAAACAACCGCTCCCGCGTGAAAGTCCACACGCGGGAGCGAAAAGACGGCAAGTAATGGAATTCGAAGAAGCTTACTGAAACAGTTTCGGCGCCAGTTCGGACAGATACATCCGCCACACCGGCCAGCTATGGTCCCCTTCGCTCTGGTTCCACTCGTACTTGATCTTCTTTTCCTTCAACTGCTCGATGAACTGTTCGTTCATTTTGATCAGAAAATCGTTCTTGCCACAGCCGATCCAGAGCAGTTTTAATTTCTTGTTCAGGGCTTCCGGATCGTTCAACGCACTGCTGATGGCCTCATTCTTCGGCACGGCGCTGCTGAAACCACCCACCCAGGCGAAACGGTCCGGATTGTTCAATCCGATCGTCAGACTCTGTCCCCCTCCCATGCTCAAGCCCACGAGGGCGCGGTTCTCCGCGTCGGCCTTGACGCGGTAGTTCGCTTCGACAAACGGCATGACGTCCTCGAAAAGGTCTTTCTGGAAAAGCGCCGTGTTGCTTTCAAAAAGCGCCTGTCCATCGGCTTTTCCCGGAATCGCCGCGTGGCCGTCCATCATGACCACCACCATCGGTTTGGCCTTTCCTTGAGCGATGAGGTTGTCGAGAATCCAGTGGGCCTTCCCATGAGCGGTCCAGGTCGCCTGATTGTCGCCCATCCCGTGCTGGAGGTAGAGGGTCGGGTATTTCTTCTCGACGGCTTTATCGTAGTCCGGCGGGGTGTAAACGGTCAGTTCGCGCCGACGATCCAGCGATTTCGAAAAATAGGTGTGCTGCCGCACCACCCCGTGGGGGACATTCTGGAAATCGGTGAGAAGCGGCGGTTCGCCCGCGATCTGCAGGATGCTGGTCCGGGGTTCGCGCATCGGCTTGATGGCCGTATTGCCCGGATCAATCATGGAGAGGCCATCCACCTGAAAACTGTATTCCCACACCCCCGGCTCGATCGGCCCCGTGGTTACACTCCAGACGTCCCCTTCGCCCTTCGTCATCTTGATCGGTCCCTGTTTGGCCCATTGGCCCGTCACGGCCACTTCCGTCGCCTTGGGAGCGCGCAGGCGGAACGTCACCTGCCGATCCTTCTGAATCTCAGGCGACTGAACCGGCATCGGCATCTGAGCCCATGCGGAAGCGCACAGAGAAATCACAGACAACACCCCCGGAATACCCCACAAAAACCTGCGTCGAGAACACATAAGACTCCTCCTCCGATCCTGCGAATCGCACATTCGCGGTGCGTAATGGAAAAACATCGCCTCAACTCTCAAGGTACCTGTGCCCACAGGATGGTGCTCATTTCACTCACTCTGACTGAGCCAAAATGGACGGGACCTCAGGACTGTACGATGCCAGTCCCAGATATAGCCACGAGAAAAGTTCCCTGTCAATCGGATAATTCGGAAAACCCTATCCTCCAGACACATTGACATACATCGGGTTAGAAAAACAGACACAACATCGCCTGACCGGTTTCTTTCGTCTTCCAAAAAAAATCTTCTCCCCTTCAGAAAACCGATGCATGGGTGATTCCCCCATGTTACACTCCCCCTCGTGTCATGAAATCGAGTCTACCGGAATCACCCCCAATAAGACGGAGGGAGTGTGTCCACAATTTCTTAACGATCACGGGAGAACCTGATGATGGAAAACCGGATGCCCACCGACGTACCCACGCCCCAAACCCAATCCGCTTGTGGATGCAATTCTCCGAATTGCTGTGGAGAAAACACACCCGTTTCTTCCCCGGCTTCGGCCTGTTCCGAAAAACGAAATCCCTTCTCCCGCCGCGACTTTCTGAAAGCCATGAGCGTGGCGGCCTGTGGCGCCGCCCTCGCTTCCACCCCGCTCTCCGTCATGGCCGGTCCGTTTGAAGATTCCGAATTCGCCAAACTGGTTCCGCCGGACAAGAAACTCGACCCCGAATGGAAAAAGTCGCTCTTTGCACGGGGGGTCCCCGTCCGCTATACCGGCCGCGACCTGGCCCATATCGGCATGCCGGTCAGCGGCATCTGCTGCGGAACCGTGTATCTCGGGGGGGACGGGAAACTCTGGCTCTGGGAGATTTTCAACAAGCATTACGGTTCGGGGGTTCAGGGGCGCGGTCAGGACGGTCAACTCTACGTCCAGCCACTCGATCCCGTGTATCCTTTTGAACAGAACTTTTCTCTGGGAATCCTTTCCTCCGGCAAGGTCCAGCAACACAGACTCGACTACACGGGTTTCCGGGACATCCGCTTTCAGGGCGCCTATCCCATGGCACGCGTGGATTACTCCGACCCGGACGTTCCCCTCAAGGTTTCGCTCCGCGCTTTTTCGCCTTTTATTCCCCTCAATGCCGCGGACTCCGGCCTGCCCGTCACGATCATGGAATACACGGTTGAAAACCCCACCAGCCAGACCCACAAGGTCGAGATCGAAGGAACCGTCGCAAACCCCGTGGCGCTGAACACCGGCAAACCCGGCAAGGTCCTGCGGTCCAACGAAACCGTCCAGAAAGACGGCCTGAGCGCCGTGGTCTGTTCCGCGCAGGCCGTCCCCGAATCTTCCGAAGAACCCCAGCGGCCCGATATCGTATTCGAAGACTTCGAGAAACCGACCTACGAAGGGTGGACCGTGACGGGTACCGCCTTCGGCGCCGGTCCTATCGCGGCGGACAAAATCCCCTCCTACCAGAAAATCGGGCAACCCCACGGCAAACAACTCGTCAACACCCACAACGCCCGTCAGGGAGAAGATGTGGAGAAGGCGGACGGCCATGTGGGAACCCTGACCAGCCGCGAGTTCACCCTCGAACGCCACTACATCAACTTCCTCGTCAGTGGAGGGAGCCACAAGGGACAGACCTGCATCCAACTCCTCATTGGAGGCAAACCCGTCCGGGAAGTCACGGGACCCGACAACAACCTCATGCAACCCGCCTGGTTCGACGTGCGCGAGTTCGCCGGTCAGAAAGCCACGCTCTGCATCGTGGACCAGGCCACCGGCGGATGGGGACATATCGGAATTGACTACATCGTCTTCAGCGACAAGTGCGCCGAACCGCCCTATGTCCTGGAAAAAGCGGAAGACTACGGAACCCTGACCCTGGCGGCGCTCGACCCGGAATCCGCCGCCCTCGTCGTACCAGCCCAGACACCCCTTTATTACGAGGCCGCACTGAAGAAAGAGAAAGGTGCGCCGCCCGCTCCCCTTCAGGCCACCGCCCCCTTCGGGGATTCACTGGTGGGGACCGTCTCGATGCACTTTGAACTGACGCCTGGTCAGAAGAAAACAATCCCCTTCCTGATCGCGTGGCATTTCCCCAACTTTTCCCTCGGCGGAGTCCGGGAAGAGTTTCCGGGACGGTTCTACGCCTCCCGTTTCGGGTCCGCCCTGGAAGTGGCTCAGTATGTGGGCAAAAACTACACGTCTCTCGCCGACGCCACCCAGCGCTGGTGCGACACCTGGTACGACTCGACCCTCCCCTACTGGTTCCTCGACCGCACCTTCGCCAACACCTCGACTCTGGCCACGGGGACGTGTTACCGGTTCAAGAACGGGCGGTTCTGGGCCTGGGAAGGCGTGGAATGCTGTCCCGGAAATTGTACCCACGTCTGGCAGTACGCCCACGCCATGGCGCGCCTCTTCCCCGAACTCGAGCGCGACCTGCGCGAGCGCACCGACTTCGGAATCGCCTTCCACGAGGACACGGGGATCGTCGGGTTCCGGGCGGAACACGATCCCAACTATGCCATTGACGGTCAGGCGGGGATCGTCCTGCGGAGCTATCGGGAACACCTCATGTCGGCCAATGACGAATTTCTCAAACGCAACTGGCCGCGCATCAAAAAAACCTTGGAATTCCTGATCCGGGAGGATGGCAACAGCGACGGCATTCTGGAAGGGAAACAGGACAACACCTACGACGCCGCCTGGTTCGGAAAAATCCCCGCCATGACCTCGCTCTACCTCGCCGCGGTCAAAGCCGGCAACGCCATGGCTCAGGAGGTAAACGATTCCGAGTTCGAGAAACAGACCGCGGGCATCCTCGAAAAAGGCCGCAAGAACATCCAGGAAATGTTCAACGGCGAGTATTACTACCAGATCGAGGACCCCAAACACCCGGAAGCGATCGGAACGGGAACGGGGTGCCATGTGGACTGCGTCTTCGGTCAAAGCTGGGCCTTCCAGGTGGGGCTGGGCCGTCTTTTCGATGAGAAATCCATCCGCTCCTCTCTGGCCTCGATCTGGAAATACAACTTCACGCTCAACGTGGGACCGTTCAAGGAAGTCCACAAGGCCGCGCGTCCCTATGCTCTGTCCGGGGAAGGGGGATTGCTCGTCTGTACCTGGCCCAGGGGCGGCAAACGCGACGACCTGGAGAAACACTGGCAGCAGCAGTATTTCAACGAGTGCTGGACGGGATGCGAGCACCAGGCAGCCGGCCACATGATCTGGGAGGGGATGGTCGAGGAAGGCCTGGCCGTCATCCGCGCCGCGCATGACCGCTATCATCCCCGTCTGCGCAACCCGTACAACGAGATCGAGTGCAGCGACCACTACGCGCGCGCCATGGCCAGCTACGGCGTGTACCTGGCCGCCTGCGGGTGGGACTACCACGGGCCCAAAGGGCATATCGGCTTCGCGCCCCGCCTCCAGCCCGAGGACTTCCGGGCCGCCTTCACCGCCGCGGAGGGGTGGGGGACAATCCTCCAGAAACGCGAGAAAGCGGAACAGATCAACCAGATCGAACTTCACCACGGCCAGTTGAACCTCCGGACCCTGGCGTTCACCCTCGTACAGGGTGCGGCGGCAAAATCCTGCGACGTGGAGGCATCCGGGAAAACGGTCGAATCGTCTTTCAAACAGCAGGAAGACGGAACCATCCTGATCACGCTGGCCACGCCGGTTCAATTGAAAGCCGGTGAAGCCCTGAAGGCGGTCCTGAAGGCCTGAGAGAAACAGCGGGACATCGAAATCGCTGGCTCAGGAATCGCTCTGACCGTAAACCGGGCCGAGGTTTTTTTCCTATGAATTCTCTATCTCCAGAACCCGCTTCGGCTCAGCCCAAGTCCCGTCAGAAAATCCCCGGCAGTATCTGGGCGCTCGGGATGGTCAGCCTGTTCATGGACGTCTCGTCCGAGCTGATCCACAGCCTGCTGCCCCTCTTCATGACGACCGTGCTGGGCGTCACCATGACTTCGGTGGGGGTGGTCGAGGGGATCGCCGAAGCGACGGCGTTGGTGACGAAGGTCTTCTCCGGTACCCTGAGCGACTACCTGGGCAAACGCAAACTGCTGACCCTGATCGGCTACGGCGGGGCGGCGCTCACCAAACCGCTGTTCCCTCTGGCCAACAGTCTGGGACTGGTGGTCGCGGCCCGATTCATTGACCGCATCGGCAAGGGCATTCGGGGGGCGCCCCGCGACGCCCTGATCGGCGACCTGGCCCCGCCGGAAATCCGGGGGGCCTGTTTCGGTCTGCGCCAGTCCCTGGACACCGTGGGGGCGTTCGTCGGACCGCTTCTGGCCATTTTCTTCATGTGGCTCTTTGCCAGCAACATCCGCTCGGCGCTCTGGATCGCCGTGATCCCGGCCTTCATTTCGGTCGCGCTCCTGGCCTGGGGGGTTCAGGAACCCCCTTCAAAAAATCCGAAAAAAGGAGTCCGCAGTCCGATCCGCCTGGAGGAAATCCGGCGGATCGGAAGCGCCTACTGGCAACTGGTGGGAGTTTCGGCGGTCCTGACTCTGGCGCGATTCAGCGAAGCGTTCCTCATCCTGAAGGCTCAGTCCACAGGCATGCGCCTGGCCCTGGTCCCCACGGTCATGGTCGTCATGAACATCGTCTATTCCCTGTCGGCCTATCCGGTCGGCATTCTCTCCGACCGGATGGAGCGCAAAAACCTTCTGCCCGTCGGCATCGGATTTCTGATCGCGGCGGACGGGGTACTGGCGATTGCCAACAACTTCTGGCTGCTCGCGCTGGGCGTGAGCCTGTGGGGCCTGCATCTCGGTTTCACCCAGGGCGTGTTTGCCACGATGGTGACCGACACGACTCCCGCGCAATTGAGAGGGACAGCCTACGGGGTCTATAATCTGGTCTGCGGTCTGGCCATGTTGTTGGCAAGCGTGGTGGCGGGCGCTTTGTGGGACGGTTTCGGCGCCGCGGCCACCTTCCTCACCGGCGCCGTATTTGCGGCGCTTTCGCTGGCGGGAGTCGTCGTATTGAACCGAAGAAAAACGGGGACCGAACCGGCTCCGCTTTCCCCGTCTTGAAGAACCGACGGGAAACTCCGCCGACCGGGCATGCAGACGGGAATCAGGACGGAAAACTTCAGCCCCCTTTATTTTTCTGGCTGTACTCCGGATAAAGTCTCTCAAAACAGTCCGGGCAGATTCCATGCGAAAATTCGACCGGCGCGTACTTCTGAATATACAGTTCCACCTGATGCCAGTACCCCTGATCGTCCCGGATTTTCTTGCAGGAAGAACAGATGGGAAGCAGACCGCTCAGTACCTTCACTTTGTCCAGGGCCTCCCGCAGTTCCGCATTCAGACGTCGCATTTCCATCAGATCGGCGAAACGCGCCACGGCAATCGCCAGACTGCGCGCCAGATCCGGAGCGTAAGGCGGTTTGACCAGATACGCGCCCACCCCTGCCTGGCTGGCCATCGCCACCGTGTCCGGGTCCTCGTGCGCGGTCAACAACACCACCGGTTTCGGATGCCGTTCCTGGAGCACCTGTACCGCTTCCAGACCATCCATTTCCGGCATGGAGACATCCATCAGGACAACATCCGGATCGAGCGACTCGACCAGTTCGACCGCCTGTCTCCCATCCGATGCGCGCCCCACCACCGTATGGCCGATCGTTTCGAGTTCATCCTGAATCACATCGCAGATCAATGCGTCATCGTCCACCACCAGCACCCGCAATGATTTCAAAGTCGTCATGGCATCCACACCCCTCGCAGCATCAAGTCCGTCCCTTCTCCTCCACCCGGAAACGCAGAAGCGTCACAGCCCCCCCCTCATTGGACAACGCAAGGGACCCCCGCAGGGTTTCCGTCGCCAGTTGGCGGATCAGGTTCAGTCCGACATTGCCCCATTCCCCGCGAATCACCTCGGGGGGGAACCCCGGACCATCATCGCAATACCGCAGAAAAATGGAATCCTCTTCTTTCCCCATCCGAACCGAAATCCGGGCGCGGTTGCGATCCCCCAAGGCATATTTGGCCGTGTTGGTTGCAATTTCATTCAACGCCAATGCCAGATTGTTGGCCTGCCGGGGCGAAATCTCCACATCGGAAGGCTCGATCTCGACTTGGACGCACTGCCCCGTCGGCACGGCCCCAAGAGCGGCCGAAATGACCCGTCTCGCCAGATCGGTCAACCGCATGGAGGTCCATTGACCATCGGACAGCATCTGGTGGACCTGGATCAGCCCCCGGATACGCAGACTCAGATTCTGAATCGCCACCTCCACGTATTCCCGTCCCGCCGCCGGAGCATGCCGCTTCTCGCTCAGCAGAAGTCCCAGAATCGCCATCAGGTTATTCTTCACCCGGTGGTTGACTTCATTGAGCAGATCCGCCTTGGTCTGGGCATCCTGTTGCGTCTGTTCGAGCAGACGCTGGCGGTCGTCCACCGCACGGCGAAACTCCGTCACATCAATCCCCACCACCGCCAATCGAACCACATCCCCCTGCGAATCCAGAATGGGAGCGACGTAATTCGCAATGGCCCGCCCAGAGCGTTCATCTTCGAAACTCACCCGTTTCCCCGTCCGAATGGCCTCATTGTAATACACCCGGCGCCGGGCGACAAGATCCGGCGGGAGATACGAGAAGTCCGTGTCCCGAGCCATCTCTTCAAAGGTAATTCCGAAACGCTTCAGAAGCGTCTCATTCGCGGCCACAACCTTTCCATTGGCTTCCATCAGACACACCGACTCTGGAATCGCGTTGATCAAAACACGCGCCGTTTCCTCGCTTTCCTGCAACGCCTCCCTGGCCACCCCCTCATGGACCACCTGGGAAGCGGTATTGGCCATGTCCTCCAGAAGGTGCTGTTCATACGGCTGAACCTTCTGGCGACTGAAGGAAGCCATCACGCCGATGGGAATTTCATCACCCGAGACCAGACGGTAACCCGAAAAAGAGACCAACCCTAGCGAAGCGGCCCATTGCGGATCCCGAATGAGAGGATCGTGAACCACATCGTTCGTGAAAGACTGCATCTCCTGCCCCGAGGCGATCCGCCCGATCATCCGAAGCCCGAGGGGAACCCGGCGATACTCACCATCCAGGCGCGTATAACGCCCGGAACTGGCCAACAGGTGGAGACAATGCTCACGATTCCGGCAGACATCCGACCCGTCTTCAGCATTCGCAAAGAGACATCCCCGTTCACAGAGATCGCCCCGCTTCGTCACCCAGATCCGGGCAAAATCGGCGCCCAGAATCTCCACGATTCCATCCGTAATGAGTTTGAGCTTTTCGTTCAACGTCCCGGAACCCAGCAGGCGCTCTTTCAGGTAGTTGGTTTTCACCATGTAGTCTTCAATCTGCTTGCGTTCGGTCTCGTCACGAATACATTCAATGGCCGCCACCGCCTCGCCTTGAGAATTCCGGAGGACGGAAGAAGTGGCAGAAAGAAAAACTTTACCGCGCGGCAGATTCGAAATGTAAACCTCCCCCGACAGAATCCCCCGCTCCCACCGGATGTTCACATACTCCCGCTCGCGTTCCGGCATCGGATGCAAGGCCAAGTCCACCAGAATGGGCATTCTTTTGCCCATGAAAGGGATGGCGTACTCATAGTCGCCTTTCCCCAGCATGTCCTTCGCCTGCACGCCGGTCAGAGTTTCCATGCCGCGATTCCAGGCGATCACCTTGCCTTCCTTGTCAATAACCAGCGTGGCATCCGGCAGGAATTCCAGGATGTCCAGCAATTGCTGCCGGGACTCCTTCAAAGAAATCTCCACCCGCTTCTGAGCGGTAATATCCCGAATGGCCTCGATGTAACCCACCCGTTCTCCCTCGACGTTGAAAAGCGGGGCGCCCGTAACCCAGATATGCCCCCCCACCCCGCCATACAGGGCATTCGCAAAAATATCCGCATAAAGGCGATTCCCCTTGCGGGTCACATTCTGATAGCGAGACGCAAGTTCCTGGTCGTCCAGATCCAGAAGATCGAGCAATTGAAGACGGCGCTCGCCGTAGAACGGAAGGGTATAAACGTAATTCCCCTGGCCGATGATGTCCGCTTTGGGCACACCGGTCATTTCTTCCATCGCCCGGTTCCACGCAATCACCCGCTTCTCGCAATCCACCACAAACGTCGCATCGGGAAGAAAGTCAATAATATCGGCCAATTGCTGCTGCGACTCGCGCAACGCCTTCAGGGTCGCCTCGCGTTCGGTAATATCCAGCAGGCTCCCCATCACCCCCGGTCGGCCATTGTAGTCAATCAACGTCGCCAACACCTCGATATGAACCGTCCGGCCATCCTTGTGGATACAACGGAAGACATACTGATTGGGCACACTGTCGCCCGTCAGGCGCCGACGCAAATGTTCCTCCACCCAGGCCCGATCATCCTCGTGAATCAGATTCATCGGGGAACGAGCCAGCATTTCTTCACTCTCATACCCCAACATCCGGGTCAGGGCGGGATTCACATAAACCAGAAGTCCATCCTGTACGATATAGAGCCCCGTCTGCAGGTTCTCGATCACCGTCCGGAAACGGGTTTCACTGGCCCGCAACGCTTCCTGCGCCTGCCGCCGGTCGGTCACATCGCGGTTCGACCCACGAAAACCAAGCAGATCGCCCTTTTCATCGAAAATCGGATGGCAGATTTGCTCAAGCCAGCGCTCGGCCCCATCCAGACGCGCAATCCGGAAAGAAACTTCCCCTTTTTCCAGTTTTTCTCGAATCTGGCATTGGTGCCGTTGGTATTCCGGAAAATCATCCGGATGGATGATCCGCTCCATCAGGGCGGGGTCCGCCTCAAATTGTTCGGCAGAATAGCCGGTCATCCGCAGGCAGGAAGGGGAAATGAAACGCAGGGAATCATCCGGCGCAATCCAGAATTCCCAGTCGAGCGTGTTTTCGACGACAATTCGAAAACGCGCTTCTTGATCGGCCAGATCCTTGAGATGCTTCTCGCGTTGAATATAATCCTGATACAACAACCAGGCGGCAAACGACGACAACAGGAGAAAGACCAGCACGGCCCCCGCCGCACGGACAATATACCACTCCCAGTTCTTCAGGTAGTCCTTCTCAGCCAGTCGGGCGGCAACAAAAAGGGGATACGCCCCCACTTGCTGGATCGAAAATTTACAGGGAATCCCGTCCTCGACCGAAACCGCATCGAAAATTTTCGGTTCCAATCCGGCCTGGATTCTCTTCTGCCATTCAGGCGACACAATCGGATGCCCAATCGCCTGGGCCTCTTCAGCCGACTCCGGACTGCGGGTAATCAGACCCAGATTCCCATTGCACAAGGCAATCATGCCGTTCTGTCCCACATCCAGACGGGAAAAAAACGTCCGAAAATGATCCAGAGCGATCGAACCATACGACAGTCCCTGAAAACTTCCGTCCGGCCCGTTGATACGTCTTGCGAAAATCATCACCCACGTGCCTCTGACACGGCCAAACAGCGGTTCCGAAATGACCAGTCCCGCCTTCGGGTCGTCCCTCAATTTCTGGTAATAGCTTCGATCTATAATGCTCGGGAGCGGTTGGGGAAGTTTTCGACTTCCGGCATAGGCAATTTCACCCCGCGAATTGGAGACAAACAGTTGGACGGATTCGGAAACCTGAGCCTGCTCCCGCGCAATAACCGAATTCAAACGCTTTTCGTCAATTCCTCCGGATGCGATCTGAGCCTCGACCTCTTCCACCACCTCCATTAAGGCAAGATCTTCTTTCTCGATCACACCGGTCAGATATTGCTCGAGCATGCCGGAAATATTTTGAATGGTCACTGTCGCCAGTTTTTCATATTCCGTCCGGCTCTCCCGGATGGTGATGCCGGCAAAAACCACCACCAGCAAGTCGAAAAGCAGCACGGAAACCACCAGACGTACAAGAAAGGAAGAGGAAAGAGGAGACAAGCGTTTCTTCAGGGAAAACACGTTCCACGACCTTCATTCGACTTGAGATGAAAATAAGCCCCCGGTCTGGTAGCGTGATTACAACCCACCAACCGTACCCACCGTATATTCGATGATAGGCCCCCTCTCCCCCACCCGTCAACAGATTCGCAAGTCAATCGCCGGAAAACAGCAGCCCCCATCGTATCCACAAGAACCCTCAAATGAATACTCCATACTAACACGGAAAGATACCCGGGCACGATGGACCCCATAAAATCTCCAGATACCGGAGTTGCATTTTGTCCAGCCTGCGTTTAAATTAGGCTTCCCGGCTTTTGCCTGGGAATACAGCTGCCCCAACGGGTACTGCCCGACAAAGAACAGGAAAACGCCCCATGTCACTCTCCCCCGTTAACCCCGTCCAGATCGGTTCCGTCCAGATGGGAGGGACTCTCCTTCCGGCCCTGATCGCCGGTCCCTGCGTTCTGGAAAACCTGGACCTGACCCTGGAGATCGCGCAACGACTCCAGGAAATGACCTCCAGAGTCGGAATCGGCCTGATTTTCAAGGCCTCCTACGACAAAGCCAACCGCACGAACGCCCGGAGTTACCGGGGGCCCGGCCTCGAAAAAGGACTGGAAATGCTCACCGAAGTCCGCAAACGCACCGGTCTGCCGGTTCTGACCGATGTGCACCGCGAGGAGGACGCCCCGGTCGTCGCCGAAGCCGTGGACTGCATGCAAGTCCCCGCTTTCCTGTGCCGTCAGACCGACCTTCTCCAGGCCATCGCCGAAACCGGAAAACCCGTGAACGTGAAGAAGGGACAGTTCATGGCTCCTGCCGACATGAGTCAGGTGATCGGGAAGATCCGCGAGGCGGGCAATGACAATATCACCCTGACCGAACGCGGCGCTTCCTTTGGGTACAACAACCTGGTGGTGGACATGCGCGGTCTTCTGCTCATGCGGGAACTGGGCTGTCCGGTGGTCTTCGACGCCACCCATTCGGTCCAGTTGCCCGGCGGGGCCGGAACCTCCTCGGGCGGGGACCGCCGGTTTGCCGCGCCCCTGGCCCGCGCCGCCGTAGCCGTCGGCGTGGACGCCCTCTTCCTCGAAACCCATCCGGACCCGGACCGCGCGTTGTGCGACGGCCCGAACTCCCTGGCGCTGGACAGTATTCCAGCCCTGCTTGAACAGATCGTCGCGATTTCCGCCGCGCACACAATTTGACCCCATTCAAAACTCCGTAGAAAGTCCTGTTCCATGAACCTCCAAGACATTGACGCCCTTTTCCCCCAGAAAAACAAGGAAACCTATTTCCTCTCCGCCGGTATCACTCTGACCCCGACGTCCGTTCTGGCCGCCGAACGCGCGTACCTCCAGATGGTCGCCGATTCCGGACAACTCGCCGCCGAACTGTATTACATGCCCCACCTTCAGCAGCTCCGCGAGAACCTGGCCACAATGATGCACGCCGCCGACCCGGCCGAAATCGCCTTCACGCAGCACACCGCCGAGGGGACTTGTATCATCGCCAACGGGATGGACTGGAAACCCGGCGATCTCATCATGAGCCTCAACAAGGAATACCCCTCCACCATCTACCCGTGGATGAATGCGGCGAAACGGTTCAATCTGCGACTGGAACTTCTGGAGGAAAAAGAGGGGCGCGTGGACGAGGCGGAAATCGCCCGGGCCATCCGGGAGAAACGCCCGCGCCTCTTCGCCATCAGCGCCGTCGAATGGTGCTCAGGGTACCGCTTCGACCTTCAGGTCATCGGCGAGGCCTGCCGCGAAGCCGGAACCTTCTTCTTTGTGGACGGCGCTCAAGCGCTCGGATTCTGCGAGATTGATGTACAGGCCTGGCACGTCAGCGCCCTGGCCTCCTCGGGGTGGAAGTGGCTCTGCGGTCCGCACGGCGCCGGCTGTTTCTACCTCCGCAAGGACCTGCTCGAAACCATCACCCCAACGTTTGTCGGGAGCAACTCGGTCGTCAACGCCCTCGATTACCTGGACTACAACCTGACCTTCCTGCCCGACATGCGACGCTTCGAATACTCGACCCGGAATATCTACGGCCATGTCGGCCTCAATGCCGCCACCCGCTTCCTGCTGGACGTGGGACTGGAGAACCTGCGCAACCACGTCTTCCCGATTCAGGACTACGCCATCGAACAACTGAAGGCAATCGGGTGTGAAGTGCGAGGCGGCGGCCCGGTCGAAAAACGCTCGGGCATCATGGCGTTCCGGGTACCGGGTCAGGACAGCCTCGCCTTATCGAAAAAAATGGCGGCCGAAAGCGGTATCCTCGCCCCCGAACGCGACGGGTTTATCCGTCTCTCGTTCCACCTCTACTCGACCACGGCAGGCGTGGACAAACTCATCGAATACCTGCGGACGGTCGTGAAGAACTGACGGCGCAGAACAATCCGGAAAATGAGTCGATAAGGGTAAGATCGCCCATGAAAATGGAGATCTTACCCTTCTCTATTGAGAATGACCGGTATGCTCTCGCGCGACCGCAACAGAACGGGCTTGAGGGCCATCAGCGTCGCGGCACCCCAACAGGCCAGCACCAGCAAGGCCAAATGGAGACCCGGCTGTCCTACCAGCGTCTCGGGCAGGAAGGTCCAGCTGACCCGCAGCCCCTGATACCAGCGTTCAAGCCCCCAGAGTGTCCCCAGGGCACCCAATCCACCCACTAACGCCCCAAGACCCGCACTGAACGCGATCTCGATC
>DAOPYU010000073.1:0-13922 GCA_035353095.1 Candidatus Sumerlaeota bacterium
CCCAATATCGTGTTGGGCCCGTTGCTGGTCTTGGTGTTCGCGGTGGGACTGGGGTGGGTCCCATCGTCCGGATGGGACTCGGCGGCTTCGAAGATCCTGCCGGTGGTGGCGCTGGGGACGGCCTACACGGCCTATGTGGCGCGTCTGGCGCGCGGTGGGATGCTCGAGGTGTTGTCGCAGGATTTTGTCCGGACGGCGCGCGCCAAGGGGCTGGGCGAGTCGCGCGTGGTGTTGCGTCATGCCCTGCGCGGGGGCATCCAACCGGTGGTGACGTTTCTGGGGCCCGCGGCGGCGGGGTTGTTGACCGGTTCTTTCGTGGTCGAGAGTGTGTTCGATATTCCGGGCCTCGGGACGGAGTTCGTGAATGCGGCCCGGGCGCGGGATTATACGATGGTGCTGGGGGCGGTACTTGTGTACGCGGTGCTGATTCTGGCGTTCAACCTGGCGGTGGATGGGGTGCAGGTGTGGCTGGACCCGCGGGTGCGGAAGGAGTGAAGAATTGGAGATTACGAATGTGGAGTGTGGAGTATGAAGTGTGCAAATGCGAGTGGAAGAAAACGGATGTTGTCAGAGGTCCACTTCGTCTTCTTGTCCACCCAGTCCACATCTACCCCAGACACTCCGTTGGCACGGCATGGATGACTGAAATATGAATGAATCCGGTGCACAGAACCCATTATTTGACGCTCAGGAGGGAACCTCTCTGGGCGCGGATGCGTGGCGCCGGTTGCGCAAGAACCGGCTGGCGATGGTGAGTGGGGTGTTCCTGATCCTGCTCGGAACGCTGGCCCTGGCGACCCCATGGTTGACGCGGGGACAGGTGGAAGACCCGACCGTGCCCGCCTACAACCAGCAGGCGCGCGCCCTGGGGGCGATGCCGCCGAGCGCCGAGCATTGGCTGGGGACGGATGAACTGGGCCGCGACGCGCTGACGCGGATTCTGTATGGGGGACGGATTTCGCTGCTGGTGGGACTGGTGGCCACGGCGGTGTCGGTTCTGATCGGGGTGCTGTATGGCGCCGTGTCGGGGTACTGGGGGGGCTGGGTGGATGGGGTGATGATGCGGATTGTGGATATTCTCTACGCGTTGCCTTTCCCGATCTTTGTCATCCTGCTGATGGTGTTTTTCGGGCAACACCTCGTGCTGCTTTTTCTGGCGATCGGCGCGGTGGAGTGGCTGACGATGGCGCGCATCGTACGGGGCGAGGTGCGGGCGCTGAAGCGGCGCGAGTATGTCGAGGCGGCGGTTGTGCTGGGATTTTCGCGGGGGCGTATTCTCCTCTATCATCTGATCCCGAACGCGCTCGGGCCGATTCTGGTCTATACGACGCTGACGATCCCGAGCGTCATCCTGGTCGAGGCGTTCGTGAGTTTCCTGGGATTGGGCGTTCAACCGCCGATGCCGTCGTGGGGGACGCTGATCAGCGAAGGGGCGAACGTGATGGAGGAAAATCCGTGGTTGTTGATTTTTCCGGGACTGTCCCTGTCTCTGACGCTGTTCGCGCTCAATTTTCTGGGGGACGGCCTGCGTGATGCGCTGGACCCGCGGGTGTCGAAGGATTAGAGGAAGGAAAAACGGGACGCGAAGAACGCGAAAGAGGGAACTCAATTGGCTCTCCTGACGGTCGAGAACTTGCGGACATACTTCCACACGCGTGGCGGGGTGGCGCGCGCGGTGGATGGGGTGTCGTTTGCCATCGAACCGGGCGAAACGGTGGGGCTGGTGGGCGAGTCGGGGTCGGGAAAGTCGGTTCTGTGTTATTCGCTCCTGGGATTGATTCCGATGCCGCCGGGGCGTATCGAAAGCGGCCATGCCTGGTTTGGCGATGGGGTGGACCTGTTGAACGCGCCACGCCGGGAAGTACGTCGGCTGTTGGGCAACCGGGTGGCGATGGTGTTTCAGGACCCGATGACGGCGCTCAACCCTTACCTGCGGGTGGGGGCGCAGGTAGTCGAGTCGTTGATTGAGCATGGTCTGTGCGGGAAGGCTGAGGCGCGCCGCCGCGCGGTCGAGGCATTGCGCGCTGTGGCGATTCGCGATGCCGAGGCGCTGATGGAGGCGTATCCCCATCAGCTTTCGGGTGGGATGCGCCAGCGGGTGATGATCGCGATGGCGATGGTGACCGAGCCGGATCTGTTGATTGCCGATGAGCCGACGACCGCGCTCGATGTGAGCGTTCAGGCGCAGATTCTGGGCCAGATGCGCGAGTTGCAAAGCAGGCGTCGGGAGGCGGGCGGGGCGATGTCCATCCTTTTTATCACGCACGATCTGGGCGTGGTGGCGGGTCTTTGTCAGCGGGTACTGGTGATGTATGGCGGAAAGATCGTGGAATCGGGGACAGCCGAGGCGGTCTATGAAGCGTCCGCGCATCCCTACACGCGGGCGCTGTTGCGGGCGGTTCCCTGCCGCGCCACCGACGGGGGCGAACTCTACTCGATTCCCGGTCAACCGCCTGACCCCGCGTCCGACTGGGAAGGGTGTCCCTTTGCGCCGCGTTGCGAGTTTGCGGCGGAGGTTTGTCTGCGGGCCGATATGGCGTTGCGCGAGGGAACGCCGGGTCATGCGACCGCCTGTGTGCGCGCGGACGAGTTGGAGCGTCTGGACAGGGGCGCGGGGAGGGTTGTCTCATGAGCCTGCTCGAGGTGCGGGGGCTTCAGACTCATTTTCCCCTGTCGGGCCGCTGGTTGTTCGGCGCGCCGCGCGGGGTGGTCCGGGCGGTGGATGGGGTGGACCTGGATCTGGACCCGGGTGAGATTCTGGGGCTGGTGGGGGAGTCGGGGTGCGGCAAGTCCACGCTGGGCCGCACGATTCTCCAACTCGAACGGCCCACCGGCGGACGCGTGCTTTTTGAGGGACAGGATCTGGCGGCGCTGAGCGCAGCGGAGCTGCGGCGGCGGCGCCGCGATTTTCAGATGGTGTTTCAGGACCCGTACAGTTCGCTCAATCCGCGCCGGACGGTGTTCGAGACCCTGGCCGAACCGCTGCTGGCGCATGGCCTGGTCGAGCGGCGGCGCGTCCCGGCGGCGGTGGTCGAGTTGATGGAACAGGTGGAACTCTCGCCCCGGTTTGTGCGGAAGTATCCGCACGAGTTCTCCGGCGGGCAGCGCCAGCGCATCGCCATCGCGCGGGCGCTGACGGTGGGGCCGCGTCTGCTCGTGGCGGACGAGCCGGTCTCGGCGCTCGACGTGTCGGTTCAGGCGGGAATCCTGAATCTGTTCGGACGCCTGTGCCGCGAGCGCAACCTGGCGCTGTTGATGGTTTCGCACAACCTGGCGGTGGTCCGGCATCTGTCGCACCGCATCGCGGTGATGTATCTGGGGCGGATCATAGAAAGCGGTCCGGCGGCGGAAGTGTTCGAGTCGCCGAGGCATCCGTACACGCGGGCGTTGATCCAGGCGATTCCCGAACCGGACCCGCGCCGCGAGCGCGAACGGACCGCGCCGGAAGTGCGGGGGGAACCGCCCTCGCCTTCGGCTCCCCCGCCAGGGTGTGCGTTTCACCCGCGCTGTCTTTTCGCGCAGGCGCAGTGCCGGCAAAAACGTCCGGAATGCGAGCCGTGTGGAACGGGGCGTCTGGTGGCGTGTGTGCGATGGCGCGAGATCTGATCGCGAATTGACCGCGAGACGGAAATGAGTCCGCAAAAGCCGGACGCGTGTCGGGTTTTGCGGAGGGGCGTCAACAAACTTTCTGCCATTTTCTGTAGGTGGAACCGCGAAAGACGCGAAAATCGAGAAACTTTCTCTTTTCCCACGGTTTCCCACAGTTGCTGTCCCTCGGAGAAATCAGCCACATACAGCAGCCGGTTGACGGATTACTCGTCAACAAACCTTCTGCTTGAGAGACCCGCTCAGGTCAAGGTTGACAATTGACGGGCGTTTGTTTCAGGAGGGCGATGACCTGTTTCGCCGAGGTGGCCTGCAGCAGATTCTCGCACAGGTTTTCCGAGGAAACGATCCGCGAGAGACAGGCCAGAAGCCGGATGTGGAGACCTTGCTGACGCGCAGGCCCGAGCAACAGGAAGATCACGTGAACCGGTTCGCGATCCCCTGTCTGAAAATCCACACCTCGTTTGGAAAGCCCAATCACGAGAAGACTCCCTTGAATCTGATCGAGGTAGGCGTGGGGGATGGCAAAGCCTCCCTTGATGCCGGTGGAACTGAGCCGTTCGCGCTTGAGCAGCAGTTTCTCGGCGTGATCGGGTTCCGTGAGGTATCCTTTCCGTTCCACGTAGTGGAGCATTTCCTTGAACAGTTCGCGGTGGGTGTGTGCTTTCAGGTCGAGACAGACGAGATCTTCTGCCAGGTATTGTTCGATGTTGACCACTCTCCGATGACTCCCCACGTGGTAGTGCGTGCGTTTTACGGTTTGGCGTTTTTGTTCACGGGCCGAATCGGGTCCGCCTTTTCTAACAGGTCATTTCAAACTGAACGGCGACTTCGTCGCAGTTGGGAAATTTGGGACAATTGACACAATCGCCCCAGACCTTATGGGGCAGTTCCCCCTTGTCCAGGGTGTGGAAACCGAGTTTCTCGAAGAATGCCACCGCCGCGGTGAGGGCGAAGATCCGGGGGATCTTGAATTTCCGGGCTTCCTCGAGGCAGGCGCGGACCAGGGCGGTGCCGATTCCGTTTTTTTGAAGGGCCGGGTCCACCGAGAGCGATTTGATCTCGGCCAGATCCTGCCACACGATATGAAGCGCGCAGCAGCCGCGCACGCCTTCGCCTTCGTCATAGACGTAGAAGTCGCGGATGGTTTCGTACAGGGCGGCCCGGCTGCGGGGAATGACCGGGGCCATCTCCGCCGCCTTCGAGATCAGCCGGTGGAGGCTCTCGACATCGTGGATGGTGGCTTTTCGAATGTGTCTGACGGGCATGGGGACTTTACTCTCCGAGAATCTGCAGGATGATTTTGCGCCGCCGGGGCCGGGTGTCGAAACACACGAGCACGACCTGTTGCCAGGTGCCCAGGGTCATGTGAGCGTTCACGAAGGGCACGGTCAGGGAAGGGCCCAACAGAGCGGCCCGGAAGTGGGCCGCTCCGTTGTTGTCGTCCCAGGTTTCGTGGTGGTGGTAGTGCCCTCCATAGGGCGCGATCTTCTCGAAATAGATGGGAAGATCCTGCTGCATCCCCGGTTCATACTCGATTGTGGTGATCCCGGCCGTGGAACCGGGAACGAAGACCGTGACGGTCCCATCTTTCAGACCGCACTGGTCGAGTTTTTCCGCAATTTGACCGGTCAGATCCACCACATCGGTCATGCCCCGGGTTTCGACTTCAAAGGTGAGAGTTTGTACACTCATGAGATTCACACACCTTTTCCAGAATCAAAGACTCTTTGAAAGCGTTTATCCGATCAGGCTTTGCGCCAGCCGGTAGTGCTGGCGAAGCGCGGGATAAAGCGCGTGGTAGAGGCCGTAAATTTCGTTGTACCGGCGTTGCGTGGCCTCATTGGGCGTGATGGTCTGCGCCAGCGGCAGTATGGCGTCGGTCGCGGCCTTGAGGTCATCGTAGAGGCCCACGCCTTTCCCCGCCAGAATGGCGGCGCCCTGGGCCGGACCTTCCCCGCCCTTGAGGATGGCAATTTCGGTGCCCAGAATGTCGGCCATCATCTGGCGCCACAGGGGCGACTTGGCTCCGCCGCCGATCAGGCGCACCTGGTCAATCTGGACGCCCAGAGCCCGGATGACTTCCATGTTGTCGCGCAGGGCAAAACTGACGCCTTCCACGATGGCGCGGATCATGTGAGCCGGTTCGTGACGGAACGAAAGCCCGATGTAGGCGCCCCGGGCATGCGGGTCGTTGATCGGGCACCGCTCGCCCATGATGTAGGGAAGGAAATACAGCCCTTCGGCGCCCGGCTGGATCTTCGCGGCCGCCTGCATCATGACATCGTAGGGGTCCACGCCGGTCTTTTCCGCCTCGGCGCGTTCGGAGGCGGCGAATTTGTCGCGATACCAGCGCAGGCACATTCCCGCCGAGAGGACAACCCCCATCAGGTACCACTGGTCGGGAGGCGAGGCGTTGAAGGTGTGGAGCCGTTCGCCCGGGTCCACCTTGGCGGTGTTGGCAGGCGAGAAGATAACGCCCGAGGTTCCCAGGCTGAGCATGACGCGACCTTCGACGACCACGCCCGAGCCGACGGCTCCGCAGGGGTTGTCTGCCCCGCCGCCGACGATGGGGGTGCCGGGCGCCAGCCCGCATTCCTTTGAGGCGGCCTCGGTGACCGTCCCGGTGACCTCATAGGACGCGTACACGCGGGGCATCCATTCCTGCGGGATGCCGAGCACGTCGAGCAGTTCGGTGGACCAGCGCCGCTCGCGCACGTTGTAAAGCACCGTGCCGGCTGCGTCGGAGATGTCGGTGGCCACTTCGCCCGTCATCCGGTAGCGGATGTAATCCTTGGGCAACATGACGTGGCGTACCCGGCTGAAGTTGGCCGGTTCATTGTTCTTGAGCCAGACGACCTTGGGCGCCGTAAATCCGGTCATGGCCGGGTTGCTGACCCACTCGTGGAGTTTCGCGGGGGTGGCCTTGTCGGTGATTTCCTGGCATTCGCGAAAGGTCCGGCCGTCATTCCAGAGGATACAGGGCCGGACGACTTCGCCCTGGGCATCGAGAAAGACCGATCCGTGCATCTGACCCGAATACCCGGCGCCTTTGATTTCCGAGGGAGAAACGCCGGAATCGGCGAGAACTTTCTTGAGCGTGTTGCACGTGGCGCGCCACCAGTCCTGCGGGTTCTGTTCGCTCCAGCCCGGTTGTGGGGCATAAAGTGGGTATTCCTCGGTGGCTTGGGCGACAATCTGCCCGGTTTCCGACATGAGAATGGTTTTCGTACCGGAGGTGCCGATGTCAATTCCGACGAGGTAAGCCATGTGTGAGTTCCTTTCAGGAATGAAGTGGGACCGGTCTGCGGGTCGTGACGCGTTCGATTCGAGTCTGGGGTTCAACAGCGGCGCCGTTGCTTTTCCTTTGCCGGTTTCCTGGGTTACTTTCGTTGATCCTCATCGCCAAAGACCGATCCGACCGAACGGGCGGCGGCGATAAGGGGATGATCCAGCGGGACTTTTTTTATCTTGTTTGTGGCCTTGTCGAGAGTTGTGTATTTGATACGCCCCCCTTTCCACACGGGCATCTGACCCATTTCGCCGGTAACGAGCAACTGAATGGCGGCATGGCCGAACTGGGTGGCCAGCAGGCGGTCGAAAGAGGTCGGAGAGCCGCCCCGCTGGAGGTGGCCCAGTTGGGTGACGCGGGCCGAAAGGCCCGTGGCTTCTTCGATCCGTTCGGCAAGGGTGTTCCCGATGCCTCCCAGCACTTTTCGCCCGGTGGGGTCCACATTGCCCGAGTAAACTTGCCCGGTGTCGCGCGCGGCTGCGCCTTCGGCCACCACGACGAGGCTGAACCGCTTGCCCTCGCGGCTGCGTTCCAGGACACGGTCGAAGACGACCTGTTCGCTGTAGGGAATTTCGGGGATCAGGATGATGTCCCCCCCGCCCGCCACGGCGGAGTGGAGCGCCAGCCACCCGACGGTGCGGCCCATGACCTCGACGACCATGACGCGGTGGTGCGACATGGCGGTGGTGTGGAGCCGGTCGAGCGCTTCCATGATGATGGAAACGGCGGAGTTGAAGCCGAACGTAACCTCGGTCTCGTTGATATCGTTATCAATGGTTTTGGGCACGCCCACCACGGGGATACCGGCCTTGGCCATCCGGGCGGCGACACGCAATGTTCCGTCCCCGCCGACTGCGACCACGGCGTCTATCTGGTGCTTCTTCAGGATGCGCTTGACCACGTCCCAGTCCTCCTTGGGAGAGGACAACAGGCCCAGCCGGTGTGCTTCCTTGAAAGGGTCCACCCGCGAGGTCCCCAGGATGGTGCCGCCGACAGCCAGAATGCCCGAGACATCGTGATTGTGGAGGACTTTGAAATCCTCGTGAACCAAGCCCCAGTAACTGTCCATGACTCCGATGACTTCGATCTGGTGGTCGTTTTTCGCGGTTTTGGCCACGGCACGAATGACGGCATTGAGTCCCGGACAGTCTCCTCCGCCCGTCAGAATGGCAATCCGTTTGATCTTGCGAACTGGCATGAAGTCACTCCTGAAGGATAAATCCCGAAGGGGGAGGGTTGAGATATTTCCAGTTCTCCCCCCTTACCACGCATTGTAGGCAATATGGCTCGGAAATAAAGGGAAAAATGCTCTTGCCGCTTGAGATAAAACGATTTGGAGAGCCCCCGAGTGAACACAAAACCCGGCCCCGCATGGAACGGCAGGGCCGGGATGAGATGCAAAGCCGCGTAAACCCGGCCTTTGTCCCCCGTGGGAGGGAATCCTAAAATGACGAGAGGCTGGCCACTTCGGCGCCACTGAGAATCTTGTCAATGTCGAGCAGGATTTTCACGGTCCCCTTGCTTTTGGCCATGCCGAGAATAAAAGCCGTGTCAATGTTACTGCCGAAGCGGGGCGCCGGCTCGATGTCGGCGGCGGCAATGTCGAGGACTTCCGATACGGTATCCACCAGAATCCCCATCTGGACCGTGGCGTTCTGGGCCTGTACATTGACCACAATGATACACGTCTCGGCCGTGTCGTTGATGGTATTCATGCCGAACTTGCCCCGCAGGTCCACCACCGGGATGACCTTGCCGCGCAGGTTGATGACCCCGCGAATGAAATCCGGGGTTCTGGGGACTTCGGTGATTTCCATCAATTTGATGATCTCGACGACCTTGAGGATCCCGATCCCATATTCCTCGTGGCTCAGGCGAAAGGTCAGGTACTTGCCCGCCAGTTCCGCGTTGGTTGTTTTCTCGAAAGACTCGTTCGACATATGGATGTTCTCCTCCCTCGTTCTATATCTGGTAACGAGATTTCCTTGATGGTGTTTTTACGCCCCATGCTGTCCCAAATAGTGTAGCAGAATTCGTCGGCTCGTGTCAAAGCTCATTAAAATCACTTAACGAACGGACTGTTTCTCTCATCGGATGGGCAAGGCCGAATCTTAACAGGAATTTTTCAAAAAAAATGCAGGACCCTGGTCTGTTTCGGGCCTGACTTCAACACATACGTGCCACTTTCCTCGCAAGACCCGAAAAAATTCACCCCCGAGGGCGATCCTCCCGTCCCCTGGGGGTGAATAAACGGTCTTTTCCGAAATCGGGGTTACTTTCCTGCCAGAAGACGTTTGGTGGCGTTCTCGCCCCCGTTGATGAGGTACAGAAGCGGGGTGGGCCGGTCCGTCCCTTCGATGAAGGCCGGGCGGGCCTGCCACGGAGCGACCGAGAGGACGTTGGCCAGGTCCATCCAGTATTGCAGGCGGGCCACCTCGAGGTTCCAGACCATGTGGAAGTGGTTGGCCGGGGCAAACTGCTTGTATTCGGCCATGCTGGCATACTTGGGCACCACCCAGGTATGGGGCCAGGTGACATTGGAACTGTTGGCGACGAACGTGGCCAGTTTTTCGGGCAGGTCCACCGTACAGGCTTCGTCCCACACGAGGCTGAAAAGGCCCGTCAGCTGGCTGTAGGCCAGACGGCTGGCAATGCCCTGAATGCCGCCGGGGGTGATGAAGGTGAGGCTCTGGCCGCCGCCCGGGAAGTAGTAGAGTTCGGCGCCGGGCATCCGGATCTGGTCCATGACCTGCTTGACCGACGCGCCGGGCCGGGCCGCCCAGTCCAGACTGGCGGAACCGGAATTGTCGCCGTCCACGAACCCCCGCTGGGCCCAGAGATCCTTTTCGGTGAAGGTCACCCCGAGTTCCTTGGCGCGCCGCTGGATTTCCCACGGTTCCCAGACCTTGCGGAAGTCCATAAAGAGCGGCGGATTGCCGCCGGAAAGCCAGGTCTTGAAGAGCATGGTCAGAAGGCCCTGAACGTCGGCTTCCGTGGCGAAGGGCAGGGGCGCCTTCGGACCCTTGTGGTCGAACGATGAGTTCATGAGCGATTCGACGATGTCGCAGATGGGCAGGGGGATGCCCCGCCGGTCACTGCCCCATTCGAGCTGGTTCATGAAGCCCCCGCCCACGGCGTTCAGATCGGTCAGGAGGTTGCGCATGATCAGATACAGGCTCAACGACTGGTCGAGCTGGGCGCTCGAGTCGGGGTGTTTGAGGTCAATACGGTTGCCCACGTGATTCAGGAGCCAGTTGCGCAGTTCGGCCAGTTCGGCCTTGTCGCAGGCGCCTTTCGCGAGCATGTCGGCCAGGAGTTTCATGTCGAGGCGGGTGATCTCGAGCCCGAAGGTATTGCGCGTGGGCAGGATGTGGGCCAGAGCGGTTTCCATGCCCATCGAGTCGTGGCCGAAAACGACCACGCGGCGGCCCTTGAGGCCGGCGCGGGTCAGGGCGGCGTAGCACCAGTCCACCAGGGCCTTGATGGTCGAATCGGACGGTTCGGGGTTTTCCCCCATGTCGGGCCAGGTCCCCACGTTCAGGTGGGTGAGGCGTCCGTTCTGGGCCAGGGCGCCATTGACGGCGTGGGCAAACACGACGCCGGGCTTGGGCGCGCTGTTGCCGCAGGTGATGTTGACGGGGATATCGGTGGGCATGTGGGCCAGCAGGCTCATCAGAGACAGTTGCGGGAAAGCCCAGGTGTCGGGCGCGCAGACGATGGCGTTGACCCCGGCTTCCTTGAACTGACGGGCGATGATGTCGGCTTCCTTTTCGCCGTCTATCAGCAGGGGAGTCCAGACCACCTGCACGGGCGAGCCGTCGGGCATCTGGACGTTGTTCGCGATAATGCCCGCAATGCGGGCGACAATGTTAGCCGATCGGGTGCGTGCCGCCTGGTCAATGCGCGGATCGCCGGTGGCGCAAACGCCGAAAGTGACGGTCTGGGGGATACTCTCCAGGGTGTCGGGAAGTTTTGTTGCCTGAGCCATGAGTCTTTCTCCTTCTCGGGGGATAAGTGAAGTGTTTGGGCTGTCTGAGAACGGCAGTTTGTTCCTGTGCCGAAAAATTCCAGAGTTCTTCGTTCGCCATGGGTGAACGTTCACGGGATTGTCTTGCTTATTTTGTAAAGGGAATCCGGGTCCAAAGGCCGCTGGAGCGAGGCGCCTCCCCACAGTCAAACGGCGCTTCGCGTTGTCAGGCCATACCGTTTGCTCTTGACCAGCAAGACGCCCTATCATAGACGAATTGAGGATTTTTGTGCCATGCAATAAAGCACCGGAAGAAGAAAAATCTGTACGGGAGGGAGGGGGACAGGATCTCAGAAATCGAATGCCACGCGCTCTGAAGTTGACAAAGGCGCAGACGCTCCGCATAGTGCGGACTGGAAGTATTCTGGAAGGAAGAGAGTGCCCGACAGTCTATGAAAATGATCCTCATACTGGACACGCCGGAGCGGTCGCTCACGGAACTCGGCCAGGCCTTTCAGGCCGTGGCGCCCGACTACACGCTCGAGTATGTTTTCGAGGTCGAACACCTTCTGGGCCACCTCCGCGCGTTGCATCCGGTCGAACTGGTGGCGCTGTACTACAGTGGCGAACCCGGGGTGAAGAATGGCGCGTCGGTCATCGGCCGGATTCGGGAAATCAACGAGTCGTTGCCCGTGATCGCCGTGGCGGAGCGCGGCAGCGTGGAACTGGCGGCGGGGGCCATTCAGGCCGGGGCTTCGGACTTTCTGGTCAAGGGCGACCGGCTCGAGGAACGTGTGGCCACCCTGCTGGCCAAGATGGGCAATGTCACGCGGCTTATCGAGCGCAACCGCCGGCTGCGGCGTCAGAATCGCAGCCTGATCGAGTCCACCGGATGGCAGAGCCAGATCATCGGCAATTCCCCCCAGATTAGAGCCCTCATCGAACAGATCCGGCGCGTGGCGAAAATTCCCCGCCCGGTTCTCATCGTGGGAGAACGGGGAACCGGCAAGGAACTGGTGGCGCGGGCCATCCACGCCGAAGCGGGATCGGAGGAACGTCCCCTGATTTCGGTGAACTGCGCGGCGTTTGCCGACAACCTGCTCGAAAGCGAACTCTTCGGCCACGAACGGGGCGCTTTCACCGGGGCGGATTCGGTGGCGCGGGGCAAGTTCGAACAGGCCGACGGCGGGACCCTGTTCCTGGACGAAATCGGCTGCATGTCGCTCCCGTTCCAGCAGAAAATTCTGCGCGCGGTGGAGATGGGTTCGATCACGCGGGTCGGGGGCGCGCGGGAGTTGTATGTCAACGTGCGCATCATTGCGGCGACCAATTCCGACCTTCAGGCGAAGATGAAATCGGGAGAGTTTTTGCACGATCTGCACGACCGGCTGGCGTTCGAGACGCTCCAGGTTCCCCCGCTGCGCGAGCGCGAGGGAGATGTCGAGGTTCTGGCCCAGTATTTCCTCAACCGGTTCATGCACGAGATCCCGGCCTTTCAGGGAAAATGGTTGAGTCAGGAGGCGCTGGCGGCCCTGCGGCGGTACCGGTTCCCCGGCAATGTGCGCGAGTTGAAGAACATCATCGAGCGCGCGGCCTACCGCGATACGACGAGTGACATCTCGCCCGAGGATCTCGGGTTGCGCGAGGATTTCGACGAGATGGAGATTTCCGGCAATTTCGAAGAGGCTGTCGAGGCGTTCAAGAAGCGCCTGCTCCAGAAAGCGCTCCGAGACGCCGGGGGAAACCAGGCCCAGGCGGCCCGCGCGCTCGGTCTGACCTACTACCAGTTTCGTCACCACTGCAAGAAGATCGAAGCGGTTCAGGAGCGGGCTGGGGGAGGGTGAGAGGGACGGAGTGGACTGGGTGGATGGGATGGTCCCGCTTCGTTCTGGAAAGATAAGTGTGTTTTGTACCGCCGACGTCCCCGCCGGCGTTCAGTATCAGAATCAGAGGTGATGTCCTCTTTCAAAACAGGAGTTTCTCATGCAAAAGCAACAGTCCGCATTTTCGACCACAATCCGAATCGCTCGTGTTTCGTTCCTGTTGGCGCTTCTGGCGTTGGGCAATGCGTGTGCCCTGTGGCAGGGCCTTTCCTCCGACCTGAAGCCCTCGGTCGAGATTGCCGGGGTCCAGATCAAGAACATCGGCATGCAATCCGCAACCCTGCAATTCAATATGGCGGTGAAGAATCCCTATTCGGTGGCGTTGCCGGTGGTGGGGCTGGATTACAGCCTGGCCAGCCAGGGAGGAGACGCGTTTCTTACGGGCAAGGCGCCTCAGCAGGGCAGTGTTCCCGCGCGTGGGAATAAGACGCTCGCTCTGCCGGTCGAGCTGCGTTACAACGACATTCTCAAAACGCTTCAGGGGATTCAGATGGGGGCCGTGGTGCCGTACAAGGCGCAGCTGGGGCTGTCGGTCCAGTCGCCCGTCGGGGGGGCGTTACGCCTGCCGATTCAGAAAGAGGGCGAGTTCCCGATCCCCGCGATGCCCGAGGTGAAGGTGTCGGACGTGAAGTGGGAAAACCTCTCGCTCCTGAAAGCTGACGGGCGGGTGCGCCTGAGTTGCGTGAACCGCAACCAGTTCCCGCTCGATCTGTCGAAGTTTCAGTACGCGCTTTCGCTGGGGGACGTCGAGGTCGCCCGCAGCGCGATGAATCAGGCGGTCCATTTTAACGCCAACGGCGGGGAAGGCGCGCTGGAGATTCCGATCTCCTTTTCTCCCGCGGAGTTCGGAATGGCGATGTTCAAACTCCTCAATGGCGACGAGGCGGGGTACCGGGTGAAGGGTGCGTTCGATGTCAAGACCCCCTTCGGTCCCATGTCGCTGCCGGTGGACAAGATGGGCCGGTCGGCGATGGGGAAGAAGAAAAAGGAGTGATTCCTTTCATACGGGTTCGTATTCAAGATGCGCCAGGTCGTGAGTCGGGAGAGAGGTGGTTCTTTGTGGCTTTGTGTCTTCGTGAGATTGCTTTCAAAGCGGTTTTCTGACCGGTGTGTGAGTTGCTGTTGTACCGCGTTTCACACGAAGGCACGAAGACACGAAGTTCCTTTTTAAATT